>NZ_JANQDG010000065.1:0-17160 GCF_029891665.1 Anabaenopsis sp. FSS-46
CCAGTGATAAAACTACCATCACCATGGAATCACTCAACAATACCAAGGGTGTGGTAGAAGGGACTTGTATCAACAGCACAGGAATTGATTGGAAAACTATCACCGTCACCACCAACGATATTAATTTAGGTGGTATCGCCACAATTAAAGATATTAAGGGTACTATCCAAGGTAAAACCGCCCAATATCAATCAAAACTATCTGGAGATTTTGGGGTTGCTGTTGGTTCGACGGAAAATGTTAAGCTGTCTGCTGGCGGGTCTGTTGCGATTACCTACAAAGATAGTAAATGGGGCTATGAAAGTAAAAATGTATCCATTGGTGCAACGATCGCAAATGTCTTGAATTTTGAAGCCAAAGGCATTAACTATAATTCCACGGACACATTCATTACTATTAATACAGCTAAGATTACCATTCCTAGTCTGAAAACTTCGGCTGATGTTACCAAGGCTCAGATCAGTAAGGAAGGAATTGATTGGGATAAAATCTCTGTCAAAATACCAAATATTCCCCTGGGTGGAATGGTCAGTATTAAGGAATCGAATCTCACCATTGAAGGAGCAAAACAAAGGTATAGTACCACTGCTAGTGGCGGTGTGGAATTAAAGCTAGGTGAATACCTCAAGGCTGGAGGTTCAGGTGCAGTCAAGTTGGATCGAACTGGTTCAACCAGTAAATTCAAAGTTGACAGCGCCCAACTCACCGCCCAGGGAGGAGTAGAACTACCTGGTAGTTTGATGGCTTGGCCAGAAATCGGATTTAAATATCCTATTGTACCCGGCTTGGAGGCTGGTATTGATTTAGGTATTCAAGGCGGTATTAGTGGTAAGTTAAGCGGTACCATAGGTAAAACTGGAATAGATAAAAATTGGGATTTTAATGTTAACCCAGAGATAACAGGCTCTTTAAAAGTTAGCTTAACCGCCTCTGTCGGTGTGGGAAGTGCCTACATTGTTTCACTACAAGCATACGTACAAGGTAGCTGTAGTGCTTACGCAAGTGGAGGTCTCAAATTTATTGGCAAATTTGCCTACGATGAGGATAAGAAGAAAGTTAATACCAGTCAATTGGAATCGAAATATTTTGCTAACGCCAAATTTATAGCTGAGATTGCTGCTGGTATTCAAGTTCAAGCATTCTACTTCTTCAAGAAAAACCTATACCGCATTACTCTGGGTAAATGGGAGTTGGGCGCTGGTGCTCTGGGCGGCAATATTGATATTGATGACAATGGTCACTTAAAACTCGGTAAGCCGGAAATCGGCGGTGTGATGAAAGGTGAGATTGAAAAGAATAAAACCGGACCTCAAGCTGTAATTATTGCTGTTGATGAAGCGCAAAAGTTATTACGAGATGCAGCACAAAATATTCCAGGTAGCGGTGAAGAACGTCAAAAAATTATTGCGGAAATCGAAGTTAAATACAAGAAGGCAATTGAGGTTACACAACAGATAATTAATAAGGAGGAAAATAAGAGCGAAAAATGCCTGAAGCAGTTAGAAAGACTCAAGGTGAAGTTATCGCGCTATGAGAACTTAATGAATAAATTTGGCATTGCTATGACTGAGGAGGAAGTATTAGAAGAAGAAGTATTAGAAGATGAAGCAGCATTTGAGGAAGAAGCAGAATCTGATGCGGAAGTAACGGAGAATAAAAAAACAGGGGGGCTAGGTAAACGATGGTCTTCTGCTAAGGCTAAAGCCAAGGAGTTGAAAGATAAAACCACTGATAAACTGCAAGTTGTTACCGATAAAGCCAAGGAGTTGAAAGATAAAACCACTGATAAACTGGAAGTCGTTACCGATAAAGCCAAAGTCTTGAAGGATAAAGCTAAGGATAAAATTGAAGTTGTTACCGATAAAGCTACGGAGTTGAAGAATAGAGCGACGGATAAATTCAAGAATAAACTTCTCACAGTGTTGGTCAAGTATGGAATCAAAGATGGCGCTGACTTGAACAAGCGTATTCATCAGTTGACTGCTCTTTGGGAAAAGATATCTCACAAGCGTAATGTGCATTTGGAGCGGTTGAATCATGCAATAGTAGCTAAAAATCAGTCACAAGAAGTCTTGAAAAATGTTGAACAAGCAATTAAGAACCTCCAAGCTCTAGAACAGGGTAAAGGTGTGGATAAGATCCAAGAAATGGAATTAAATCAGGAGAAACTCAAGTCTGTTGAGACAGAATTGATTGCTAAGAGTAATGAGTTAGATATTGTGGCTATTGAGAATGAAATTGCAGCTATTGAAAAGGAAATTTCTGGTATTGAAAACGAGATTTCCCAAGTTGAACAGGAGGTATAGTCAAGTTGCTGCGTTAGAATTACAAAAATATCACCCTGACTCAAAAATCAAGAGGAGTAAGTTGTGAATTGGCAAAATCGGAAAATTAAAAACCGCAAAGTAAATAAACACAATAGTTCACAAATTTCAGCTAGAATCTAAGCAATAAACAATCCTTTACTATCGTTTAATTTGGTGAATTAATTATGCTTTTGCAATCCACAGAGTCTGTTCTCAATAAACATGGATGGCAGTTTTATGATTTAGGTAAAACAACCCTTCGGATTGATGTCAATGGTAAAACTGCGAATTGGGCTGTTATTGTTAAATGTATAGATGAAGATCAACAATTTGTTGTGTATTCTGTCTGTGGTAATAAACCCACTGAGGACAAGTACACTGTTATGCAGGAGTTTTTGACAAGAGCTAATTTTGGCCTGAGAATCGGCAACTTTGAGTTAGATTTACAAGATGGTGAAATTCGCTTTAAGACAAGTATACAGTTCGCTGGAGAGGTACAAGCAGAGTTGATGATTGAGCAATGTTTATTAATTAATATTATGACCATGGATCGCTATTTGCCGGGAATTTTACAAGTGATTTTTACCGATATTTCTCCAGAGCAAGCGATCGCCCAGATCGAATCTCAGACCTAAAAACAATCTTTTGTTAGTGGCATTTTTATTTGGCTACAAGAGGATATTTACCGCAATTGTAAAGTAAATAAAGTAACACACCTTGATATCATAAATCTTGTGGGGTGGGCAGAAAAGCCTGCCCTTTTGTACCTAACTCAGATCAAAGGGGCTGTGTCTACTCAAATATGCTCCTGATGACCAGAAGAATAAAATCATAACATTTATGCCTGATCGAGATAATAATTATACACAGCAACTGTTATTTTTATTGCAACAGTTAGATAAACTATTAGAAAATGCAATTACAGCTGCTCAAAATGCCTATGGTATAGATGTAAACAATAATGCTTACCGGGGAATACAAATTAATGAAGAAGAAGTAAAACAGTTACTTGAAAGAGAGACAGGAAGCCCTTTATTATATACAGAAAATTTTGATAAATTTCCCGCAGATGTTGTTCAAACAGATTCGCCCCTAGCCTGGCTACAGGATAATTTTAATTTATCAGATTTTGATATCAATATTATCGCGATCGCACTGGCTCCAGAACTAGACCGCCGCTATGAAAGACTTTACGCCTATCTCCAAGATGATATCCGCTGTAAACGCCCCACGGTAGATTTAGCCCTGAATTTACTGTGTAGTTCAGCCATAGAGAAATTATCCCGCCGGGTTCATTTTAGTGCTAGTGCGCCCCTAATTACTCATGGTTTACTGCACCTTTACCCGGAATCTCATCACACAGATCCTCCCCTACTAGCCCATAATCTTAAACTCGATGCCCAAGTTATGCAAATATTATTAGGAGAACAGGGGATAGACAGCAGACTTGTGGGCTTTTGTCAACTAATTAGCCCTAAATTTAATTTAGATGATTTACCTTTAAAACCAGAATTTAAGCAAGGTCTACTCTCTATCATCACCGCTAATTGGCAAGCAGGTAAACCCCTCAATTTATATTTTCCAGGTGAGGATAAATCTGGGAAACGTCACACGGCTGAGTCGATCGCCCAATCATTGGGAGTACCTTTATTAATCGCAGCATTGGGGCGGATTGTGGAGAACAAAGGGGAATTTGCAACAAATATAAAATTATTATTCCGGGAAGCTTGGTTTAAAAATGCTCTGCTGTATATAGAAGATTTAGATGTTTTGCAAACTAAAGAAAATGCTCTTTTATATCACACCTTCATCCAGCAGTTAACAGCATATCCTCTAGTTACTATCCTTGGGGGTATTAAACCGGGGGTAAATACTGCAAATACAGCCATAACAGTAATTACCATTCCCTTTGTCATCCCCAATTTTGAACAGCGTCGTTTTTATTGGCAAAATTACTTACAAGCCGCAGCTATTACCCTGGATGAGCTAGAATTGGATAGCTTAAGCGATCGCTTTCGTCTCACCTGTGAACAGATAGCCAATGCTGTGGCCACCGCAATTCATCAAGTCACCTGGAAAACTACACTATCAGGGTTTGGTGACAGAAAATCTAGTCAACAACAACCCATCACATTAAGTGATTTATTTACTGCAGTCAGAAGCTTATCAGGGCAAGATTTAGGCAGTCTAGCTCGTCACATTCAACCCAAGTATACTTGGGAGGATATTGTATTACCAGATAATGAAAAGAATTTATTAAGAGAAATTTGTAATCAAGTCAAGCATCAGCATTTAGTGTGGGAAAAGTGGGGTTTTGCCAGTAAATTATCCCAGGGTAGGGGGTTAAATGTCATGTTTTCTGGAACCCCAGGAACAGGTAAAACCATGGCTGCGGAAATCATCGCCCAAGAATTACAACTTGATTTATATAAAATTGACCTGTCCCAAATTGTGAGTAAATATATTGGGGAAACAGAAAAGAACCTCAATCACATTTTTACTGCTGCTACCCATGCCAATGCTATTCTTTTATTTGATGAAGCAGATGCCCTCTTTGGTAAACGCAGTGAAGTCAAAGATGCCCATGATCGTTATGCTAACCTAGAAATCAGTTATTTATTGCAGAAAATGGAAGAGTACGAGGGGATAACCATTCTCACAACCAATCTGCGCATGAATATGGATGATGCTTTTGTACGACGACTGCGATTTATTATTGATTTCCCCTTTCCCAATGAAAAGCAACGATACCAGATTTGGGAAAAAATATTTCCCCCCAACTTACCCTGTAGTCATGATTTAGATTTAAATTTTCTCGCCCGTAATTTTGAACTCACAGGGGCTAATATTCGTAATATTGCTTTAGCTGCTGCATTTCTGGCCGCAGATGATAGCCAAGAAATTAAAATGTCTCATTTAATCCAAGCAGTCCGTCGTGAGTATCAAAAAATGGGTAAAATTCTCAAAGGTTTGTAAAACAGCGGTTCACCCTCCCATAGTCATATCAGTTTCAATATGTTGATCTAAACCTAACTCAGCTAGTGCAACTTGGGTTTCTTGGATTTTTTCCGGTGTCAATTCTCCCTCGACTACAAACTCTATTTTTAGTCTCAACTTCAAATTAGGATCAGCAGCAAATTTACTAATTGCTTTAGTATAAAAACTCATATATTTCCCGTTGGGGACTTCACCACTCCACTTTAATAATCTTGGTAATACAACTGGTGCAGGGGCTACTGTTTCTGGTTCATCCGTGGGTAAATTTGTATGATTGCTTACATATGGTATGGGAGCCTCCGCCACAGTGTTGGTGAGACTGGTCGTATTAACAGGGGTATCCGTATTGGCTTCCGGGGTTGGTGTTGATGGGTTTTCAGCCACAGCTAAAGCTGCTTGATAACCTTGGGCTGTTTCTTGGGTAATAATAAACATATCCTCGGAAATTTCCACATCCCTAGGGTTCAAGCTGGTTTGATAGTGGAAAGGGTCGTAAATCCCATTACTGGTTTTACCCACATAGGCTAAAGTCCCATTTTTAACCCCACGGGCGATCGCATCTTTGACAGCATCACTATTTAACAGTCGGGGAAATAGTGGGGAGGCAAAAAAAGCATCCCGGACAGCTTTCGTACTCCATTCTGTGAAAGCTGGAGGCCAATTTTTGACTAAAAAGCGGGGGGTGATACTATCAGTCACATGGTCACTTTGACGCAACTTATTAATAATTAACTTAACTAGTTTATCCCCTTGACTAGAGTTAAACTGTCCCAAATCATTGCACTTGATTTCGTTATTTTTATCTAAAAAAGCCACGTGCTTATAAGCATTCCACACACACTCTTTTAAATTCACCTCACATCTTTTGAGATTTTCTTGTAACTGACGGGTTTGATTTTCATCTAATTGTGTCTCCTCCTCCCGTATATCCTCCCAAGCGAGAATCTTTCTGGCCTCTTCTCCCATTTTCCCATCACTATCCGCGATCGCCCAAATGATCCCACTCTTAAAGGTTCTATGGGATGTCCCACATTCCTTAGTCATGGATTCCACCATTTCCATGGTTTGGCTATTTTGCCGAAAATATTCTGGTGCTAATATAACTAAACGTAGAATAGGACTATTGGCGATCGCGGCGGAACTTTCGGGAAACTGCACTAACTCTATACCCAATTCCGGGGTAAACACCTTTTTAATTTCTGCTTTTACCCTCTCAGTAATTCGGGAAGTTTGAATATTAGCGCGACGGTCGGCGAGAATTTTATTTAAATTAGGTGAGAGACTAAAAGAGTACCTATTTTTTTCTATTGACAGATAATAACAACTGGTCGCCAGAGTTTCCAGCACAGTTTCTACATTACCAATATCTAAAGATGGTTCTGCCACAGCTAACCGAATTTCTGGTATAGTAGACTCACTGCGTACAATCCCACCATTAGACTCAAAAAATATCGTCGTTGTTACCTTCTGGTGTAGTCGTGCTTTTTTAATTTGCTGATCAGCTTCTGCATCCAAGCGCACCCCATGGGAATCCTTTCTCCCGCAAATATCCGTAGTCACAACACCTTCTAATCTACTTTCCCCCAATTGTTCCAACAGTGCTGTACGGAAATTTAGGTCATCCAGGGGAGCAGTACCTAAACTAATTAACGCGTCACGGTGTGCGCCTTGATATCCTTTTTGATAAGCATGAGATACCCACAAAGCTAACAGTCTTAAAATTCCCCTAGTGCGTTGGAACCGGGGTAAAACTTGCCATTTACGCTCAAATACTGACAATACACAAGGGTGAAAAGGATAGGTAGCATAAAAAGCCTCTCGCGGAGCATCTACGGGAAACCAGTTAGGTAATTGTTGACGGTGGTCTAATACCCAATCAGCATATTCATTACAAGTATTCACCGCATCCTTGGGTAAGATAACTCTACCATCCGTATTTACAACCCCAGCATCCCACTCAAACAATCTTCTTCTAATAATTTCCGAGGTTTCCCCAGCTGCTGACATCATGATAGGTTTACCCACCCTATCCAGCATTTTCTTAAATCTTTGTTGGTCGCCCTCATCCTCCGTGGTGTATTCCATTTCCGAAGCGGGAATAGAAACCACTAAGACCACATTATCTAAACTTCTGGCAGTTTCCGACAATGCTTGAATAAAATTATATAAGCTGTTATGATAACCCTTACGGCGGTAGGTACTAACATAGTTAAGAATTTCATCCATTAAAATCAAACAAGGTTGATCTTTAGGCAGAAATTGCTTAATCACATCTCCCTTGGGTTCGATAAATTCCCTTTCGTGTTCTGCTAATATAGCTAGTGCAGCCTCACCACCTAACTGATAGGCGATTTCTCCCCATGGTGTTTTGCGTAATGGTGTACCATCCTGTCCACCACGTCCATTAATAGAATCAAATTCAGTCCCCACAAATACAGCTACTGCTGCTGGGGGAACGGAGGGTACACCCGCTGCTTGTAATATCTTTTTTACCCCCGTCCAATGTTGCGCATCAGCCCCACCCAGGCCCAGGTGATATAATAAAGTGAGGGCGTGGGTTTTACCGCCACCGAATTGGGTTGAAAGGTTGAAAACAGCAGAAGTTTGGGTTTTTTCCCCAGATAAACGCCGCACAACTTGCGCTGCAAATTCAGTTAAATATTTAGTTAAATAGGTACGGTCAAAGAATCTGGCTGGTTGTTGATAATCATCAGGTGCTGTTTTATTCCTCACCTGGTCTAAATGTACGGCAAATTCCGCCGCATCTAAAGGTTTACCATCCCGTAGGTCTTCCCGGGGTGTCAGTCCATCGATTTTATACCAAGGTTTAATATTTGCCATAATTTTAGAAGTTGTTTTATAAGTTTTTCAGGGGGAACAATCAAATCCAGTTCCCTCCCATCTTGAGGGGAGGGTTAGGGTGGGGTCAAACATATTGTCATCAAATCTTTGGCTTTAATCTTGCCCATATCCTATCAAATGAAAATGCTCAATTTTATTAATAATGAATAGAAATCATTTTAATGCTAGGGGTGCGATGAATGGATCTTTCTGGCTTTTCATTAGTAATAAATTCCGTTGCTTCTACAGATAAAGCTGCAGCAATATGTAAAGCGTCCATTGCGCCTACTCCAAATTTACTTGATTGTTCATAAGCAATAGTAATAATTTTATTTATATCTGTTGCCCAATAAGAGACTTCCTCAAAAAAACCTTCATAAAACTTTATTTCGCTTGTTTGTTGATTGTAAATTGATTTCGGTAATACTTCTAATTTGAGAAAAATACTAGAAACAAATTCCCGGTTTTCATCTTCCAGAAATTGTAAGGCTTTTTCCGCAATTTCCCCTTGAGAACGAGCAGCATAAATTAAAACACCCGCATCAATAAAAGTACGAATCATATCAGATTTTCTCCATACCCACCGCGACGTTCTGCTTTTTCCTGATCTGCTTCCTCTGCTGTTAATAGGGGTATACCAGAATCAATAATTTCTTGGCGAATTTTTCGTAATTTTTGACCCAATTTAGAACCGGATTTTTGGGTCGTTCTTTTCAGTTGCAGAGAATCAATAAATGCTAAAACTTTTTCTTGTTCATCCGTATTTAATGCTTGCCACTTATCCAGTAGTATTTTTGTAGTCATAACTACTCCATATTTACTTGACATTTACAGTTTAAGAGCTTGTGGGTGTTTGAGAATTGATTTGCTCTATCAAATCCAGTTCCCTCCTTTTACAAGGAAAGGGTGAGGGTGGGGTCAAACAATATTTGATACACTAATCATAACTTACCCTGGCATTTTACCCCCCTTAGTCCCCCTGATAAGGGGGGAAAAAATCAAATCAGATCTCCTCCCCTAAACTGACATCTTGCACCAACAGAATAAACCCAGAAAATAAAAATAGAGGCGTAAGGAATATAACAGCAAATGCAAGAATAGGCTTACGGTTTAATATGTAATTGTAATAACATAATAGATGTTGATGATACAGAAAGTAAAGGCAGAACAAGCGATTGTTAAATAGCAGAAGTGCCTGGATTTGCTTTTCGGAGCGAAAACATGAGAAAAAGGGCGTGTAATCCATGTAAACAGCAAGAACAATGGAGAACATTCTTGCCCACGCCCAACAACTAGTTTATACCCTGATGTCGTTGATGCCATCGCTGTATCAGCGTCAAAACTTAGAAGCGATGTTAGGACTATTCTTGGAAGCTAGTGGCAAACCACTACCCGAACACAGTCAGAACAAATCAGCCAGTGCCTTAAGTCGGTTTCTCAATGTCTACACATGGTCAACTCGCTCATGTATTCGTAAGACTCGTGAACAGATACTCCAGCAGATGCTAAGTGAGTGTCCCAAAGGTAAAAGACCATTTCTACAGGTCATCATTGACCTGACAACATTGGAGAAATGCGGAAAATTCAAGTCTTTTGGGCATCTCATCAAAGTGTATAACGGCAAGCGGGGATTACATCTGGTGGTGATGTACCTCGTGGTAGGAAAGTGGCGTGTCCCCTGGAATTTCCGAGTCTGGAGAGGTAAAGGTACTGCTTCACCCGCACGTTTAGGAATCAAACTAGTCAAAACCTTGCCTAAATCCTTGGTTCAACACTTTCGCGTCATAATTTTGGCAGATACAGCCTTTGGCAGTGTTGAGTTCCTACACGCAATGCGTCAACTCAAATATCACGCTATTACTGGCTTGTCCTCTGGACGTAAGTTGGTGGATGGACGGCGTTTAAGGCTATTACACAAACGTGGTCAACAAGTCTGGTTGGTGGGTTTAAAGTTTCCTGTCTCTGTTTCTTGGTATTACCTCAAACGCGATAATGGCAGGCTTGAAAAACGCTTTATTCTCTCTACTAAGCCTCTCAAGGCTAGCACCATTAACTGGTGGGGTAAGCATAGATGGCAGATTGAGGGGTGGTTTAAGACAGCTAAACATCGTTTCGGGCTACATCGTTTTGGGCAAGGAACTCTTTTGGGTGTTTATCGTTGGCTGGTTTTATCTCTGATTGCATACATTTTAGCCCATTGGGCTTACTTGTCTATTCCTACTGATGATTTACCTGATTGGGGACAAGCGGCACAAATGGCTGTTGAAGCTTGCTTGCCACAATTCCTGATGTTTTCGATTTTACTTACTCTTGAACGAATGCGTTCTTTCCTACTTAGTCAAGGAATTAACATTCATATTTCCTGGTGCAAGATATAAGTAAACCTTATACGTTCCCTGAGCGTAGTCGAAGGGAAAAATACAAGAGCGATCGCCCCTTGGTACAGTCAACAGTCAACACTCAACACTCAACACTCAACAACCCCAAACCTACCCCCGAATGACTGTGATATTTCTTCCCTGGGGACTCTGGGCTATTTCCGTGGTAGTGCGATCGCTGATGGGGGGTAAGTCGGGGCGACGGTCAAATATTACTAACCATCCTGTATCTAGATTGAGTCCTGATAAATATTTATCTAGTTGTATCAATCCTTGGGATAAGGGGTCGGGTTTACCCTGTTTCCATACCTTTAATTCCATCCCTAAGACCACATCCCCATAACGCAGACATATATCCATCCTCCCGGAGCCTATGGCGTATTCGCGCTCTGAGCTACCACCACCATTAACGACGCGGTGTAAAAATGCCATTAATACTAAGTGGGGGGCTATTTCTGGGTAGGGAGTACTTTTAAATAATGGCTCCCCATGTTGTCGCCAAAAGTCTAAGAATGAATTTAACAATGCTATTGCATCCAGTTTGCCAGTAGATGTTAACCAGGTGGGTTGAATCATCGGTAAACTATCTTGAGTTCCCTGGGATAACACCTTGGGGATGACCTCTTGATAAATGGGGTTATATTACACAAAACAGAACGAAAGTAGGGGCAATTCATGAATCACCTGTACATCAGAACTAGGTTTTTAGTCTAATCTTGCGTAAAGTCCTGATACAATATCCATGTGCTTTTATTTAGTGATTACGAAGCGCTGCTGCAAACAGCGCTTCGTGATCGCCTGTGCCAGTTGCGTAAGTCCTATCCCCTTCAGTAGCAATCCTAAATGATGCGTGAGAGTTCAACAAGCCGCAAATGCTTATAAAACAAGCATTTTTATCTACGTATTTTCTCAGAATTTGGGTAGGATTGCTATATCACGTTGGAGCAGAAAAAATTTTAGGAGGAAATAATGAGTAAACCAAAAAATAATATAGCCAAATGTAACGATTTGAAATCGAAATTTCAAGAAGCAAATCGTTATAATAACTTTGGTAATGTTTTAGTTAAGATACACGTTCAAGGATTTCGTTGTCATACAAATACTGTTATAGAGATTGAGAGTGCTATTACAGCCTTTTGTGGATTAAATGGAGTAGGAAAATCTACTTTAATACAGTTAGCTTCCTGTGCATACCATGGTCAATCTCCGCAAGATACTAATTATATTAGCGGTTTTATTAAGAGTCATAAATTTGACCCAAATCCATTTACTCACAATGCAAAAGTAGAATATAATTACTTTCAAGAAAACCAAAGACTTAAGCAATTAACTATTTCACGACAGTCGGAAGGGAGATGGCTAGGATATAATAAAAGATTAAAAAGGAAAGTATTGTATATAGGAGTCAGTTCATATCTTCCCAAAGTTGAAAAATCTGATTTTATTAATAGAAATCCAAAAGAAGTAGTATTAGTGAATTCAATTGCTGTTGAGCAGCACATAAAGGAATGGACTTGTAAAATTTTGGGCAGAAATTATGATAAAATTGAAACTCATACATTCCAGTTTAGGAAAAGAAAGAATCAAATTAACTCCGTTCAACATAATCAAGTAAATTATTCCGAGCCACACATGGGTTATGGTGAAGCTCGTATTCAATATTTAATCCAAGTTATAGAATCTTTACCTAACAAAAGCTTGATTTTAATTGAAGAGCCGGAGATATCGCTTCATCCTAACGCCCAATATCAATTGGGGTGCTATTTCGTGGATGTTAGTCTTAGAAAAGGACATCAGATTTTTTTAACAACCCATAGTGAATCATTGCTAAATGCGCTTCCATCGCAATCAATAAAGTATCTTGAAAAAACTAAGAGTGGAATTAGATGTATAGACGGATTACCCGCTTCTCAAGCTCATAGTCTCATGTCAGATGGATATTCAAAACCTTTAGTAATTTTCGTAGAAGATGAAAAAACTAAATCTATAGCTAAAGTTATTCTTACTGAAATTATTCGGCGTGTGGAGCCTAACTTTTTAAGTACGGTTGGAATATACCCCGCAGGAGACTGTAACACAGTAAAAAATACAGTTATAGCTTTAAACGATACTAAAATTAAAGTAGCTGGTGTCTTGGATGCGGATCAACAAGCTATCCCAAAACAGAATATTTTCACTCTTCCAGGAAAATTAGCTCCTGAGAAAGAACTATTTAATAATCAGGCGGTTAAAACTTATATTCAAAAAGAATATCAGCTAGACTTGGATGATTTTCAGTTTTCTTGCTTAGTTGATATAGACCACCATCAATGGTTTGAAAAATTAGCACAAAAACTTTCTGTTGAGGAATTAGCATTAGTTGCTGAGGTCTCTAGAGACTATGTTAAAAATTTACCGGAAACCGAGATATTTAATCTTGTAGATCAACTTAAACAAGCTTGTGAAAAAAAATAACTGAATCCCCTAAGAGGATGTTTGGAAATTCATGACTAGTGTATCAACTATTGCTTGACCCCACCCCAAACCTTCCCTTGTAAGGGGAGGGAACTGGATTTTATTGTTTCGGTGTGTTCCCCAATCCTTCCCATTCCCTGTTCCGTGTTCCCTAAGATAAAAATTACCTGTTTCATACTTTTCAAACAACCTCTAACACTCACTCTAAAACCCTAACCCCTTCTTTCTAGCTAATACCCCATCTACCCAGCGTTTTTCCTCCGAACTAACGGGGTATAATGCCGATAATGCCTGAGCAAGTCCCCAAAAACGGGAATCACTCCCGACACCTTCATCAACTAAAAAACGCTTCAATGCTTGGCTGCGTCCCGATGCAAATAAAATCATAGTTTGGTGAATTTGGTCTAAAGTAGTATTCCCTAACTGGGGTAATATTTGCTCTACTTCCTCCCCGCCATCTTCCTCTGTCATCCCCATCTGGGGTAAAAAGTTCAGTTGTTCGGGTTGTTGCTTTTTCCCCTTAGCTTTACCTGTGGTTGGGGTTGGGGAATCCGCAGAAGCAAATAAATATTGTCTACGTTCAGATACTGGTAACAGTCGGGCGCTGCTACCTTTCACCTCTACTAACCGGGTTAATTGTTCTAACTTTACCCCCAGTCCTTGGGCTATTTTCCGCGCCGCGTCATACTCTAGGGTATAACCGCTGGTTTTACTGGTTTTACTGCTGGTTTCTTCCTCTTCTTCCTCCTCCTCCGGTTCTGTGGTATCAACTTTACCCGCCGAAAGAGTCCACAACCACATGGCTGTCAGGCGCGCATCTTCTTCAAAGCTGGTAGTATCGGTGTTAGAGAAAATCATACTTAGAGCTTCCCTTGATACCGCAGCCCACACATATTCTAAATATTCCTTCAGGGTGACAATTTCGCCAGAAGCCTTTTCTACCCCGGAGTAGCGAGAGAAGATTTCTAAGGCTGGACCTAGACACGCAAAGATAGCATCAGCACCTACTACCCCTTCTGCTGCTAATCTCGCCATCCAGTCATGTATGCGTTGGGGGAGTTCTGCTAATACATCTCGCCAGTCGCCAATTTCTGTACAGGTGCGAGGACGACAGACTATATGGACTGAGGAAGCGAGAGCGGCGGAGTTTTGGGCGCGGAGTCTTGTACCCATCTCCGTATCTATAGGCCAGGAACCGGTCATAGTCCAACCTGCATCTACCATTGCTTGTAATTGGGCTTCCCAACCAGCGGTTGATTTGTGAGCAAAGACAATTACAGCTATACCTTCCGGTGCTAAAAATCGGTTTCCTTCCGCCATCGCTGTTTGCATTTGCTGCTCAAACCATTTTCCGTGTTTATGAGAATATCGAACAGAATCCCATCCCGCCATTTCGCAGATTTCGTTATCTTTGGGGGTTGTAGGAGTAGTAAATAAACTGGGGTAAATATTGCTTAAAGTGCGTCTTAGCCAAACATAGAAGAAGTCGGATAAGTCGGCATAGGGTACGGCATTATAATAAGGAGGGTCAGAAAATAGGCATTGAGCAAAATCATCTGGTAGGGGGTGACTCGCTGCGTTGGCTTGTTGAGTTTGTCCAGAATTAGGTTGATCGTAATAATATTGTTCAATTGAGTAAACTGTACGCTCGTACATACTTTGCCAAGAACCGCTAGAGCTTGACAATATAACAGCTTCGCCAAAATCCCATATCATTGGAATAGCTTGTCTAGCAAAAAGATGGGCTGGACATTCCGCGTTTAGTTTCCATGAAACAAGGGAGTTTCCTAAATCGCATTGTTTATTTAAAGATAATGCTAAACAAGTTTGCACAGCCTCAGCCAAACCCCTAGGACTATCTCCTAACTTATCTCCCACATCTTTAACCAACTTCACCAGTGTAGTTAAAGCTAAAGCCTGACGAGATGTAAATAAACTTCCCCAGGTATTATGTCCATAAATAGGAGCATTAAAAACCCCACTCATTACAGGTAAAGGCTCATCAGGAATTAAACTCAAATCCCCAGAATGCTCCTTCACCCGCCTTTGTAACTCAATACCAGCCTTTACAACAGCCTCTAAATCCTGCTCATTAGGTAACCGATAAAATCGCCCCTTAGTACCTTCCTTAGTGGTCACCACACAAAACAACCGCGCATCATTCGCCCCACCTTGACGGACTTTTAACTGTTTCCGCACCGATGCGACAGGGGTAGTATAACCACAACAGGGACAAGTAACCGATCCCCTTTTCACCGTCCCATCAAAACTAGGTTTGGTAACCTCTATTTCTGGGTTATCAGCGACTACCCATTTATTTTTATCCTTGTGGATAATTTCAAAATCTACCCGCTTTTGTTCCGGTTGGGGAATGATCCTTAAACCAATATTCCGGTTACTCTTTTTACACAAATACAAAGATGTTCTTAATGGAACTTCCGCCCCACATCCTGGACCCTCACAAACAATAGTCCTAGCCCATAAATAAGCAATGGGTTTACTACCATCAGCATCTTGGGGATAAAATTGACTTAACTCTTTTTCTGCTTCCTCTTTTACCCACTGTCCCCAATGGCGCACCTGATCCGCTAACTTTTGCCCATACTTAGGGATATATTCCAACACCACCTTATTTAACAACACCGCCACCGGGTTAATATCAGATGCAAAAGCATCCGCACCCACCCGCAGTGCTTCCAAAGGTATGGAACCACCCCCAGCAAAAGGGTCTACCACTAAGGGTTTAGTTCCTGGTATCCCCCCTAAAGCCTCGTGTGCTGCTTGGGTTAATTTACGACTAGTTTCTAAATAATCAACTTGGGTAGAGTTATCCCAGTTAGCAAAGTCTGCAATAAAATCAAGTAACCTATATCTTAATATATTCCAATGTTGAGGGTTATTAGCATCTAACCGACTGTCTGGTTTAGCTAAAACCTGCCATTTATGCCAAATATCCGTAGAACAATATTTAGCTAAATCTCCACCTTTATCTACTCTTTTAGCAAAATCTGTGATATAATCAGTAGCCAAATCGCGAAAAGACTGGGGACAGTTTACATCAACCGGGTCAGGCCATAACGCCGCACACAGCACCGCCCGACACACTCCTAAAGGTTTGCGCGCCCACCAAATATGTAGGGTAGAAATATGTCCATGGCGGATTGATTTCTCCCTTCTAGCGTGGGCGGAAATGCGTTTAATAGGTAGGTCAACCTCAATCAGGCGTTTAGGGTATGGCATTATTTAGAGAATCCCCAGGATGTGAGCACACAGCAATCAACTATAAATCTATATTTTCGGTAAAATTAACTTTTTTATATAATTGCTGCAAAGGCAATTGTAACTTAACTGTTGACAGATTTAACTGAGCATTTTCTGTTACATACTCAGTCAAGATCCATTGATGGTCACCAGTTTTGACATACTGCATCACATAATATTGAGTCTGGTCAATTAAAATATATTCTTTCAACTCAGGAATTGAGCGATAATAGAGAAACTTATCCCCCTGGTCATAGTCTTTGGTAGATTTCGATAAAACTTCAGCAATTAATAAAGGATTTGTCACCGTTGTCGTATTTGTGCTGTAATAAACAGGTTCACCCCCAACAACCATCACATCAGGATAGGTAAACTGTCTATACTGTGGTATCCACAACTTCACATCACCAATATAAACCTCATAGTTCAAATCATCTAAAGCCAAATTTAACCTAGTGGCGAGATTTAACGCCAATTTATTATGATTAGTAGTCCCCCCAGTCATCGCTATAATTTCCCCATCTCGAAATTCATTTTTATCATCAGCCTTTGCTTCAAGTTCTAAATATTCTTCTGGGGTATAGTAGGCTTTAAGTATTTTAATGTTCTGGGTAGTAGTTTGTAATTTCATTGATTTATTCAGGGTAAATTAGGTATAGCATAAAACAATCAAATCCAGTCCCCTCCCCTTGACAAAGTGAGGGTTAGGGTGGGATCAAACAATTGATACGATTTGTTATTTCTGGTTCTTCAGTACCTAATATGCTAAATTGTTTTGATAGAATCCGAAAAAGCTTACCGTATAAGGGAAATAATGTTGGTTATTGAAGAAAATGCCTGAATATTCCTTCTTAATCTCTGTTCCCTGTTCCCTGTTCCCTGTTCCCTCGAACCAGTTGTTAAATTAGCATAACAAGTACGGT
>NZ_JANQDG010000066.1:0-30326 GCF_029891665.1 Anabaenopsis sp. FSS-46
TCAATAAGAATAAGGTACATTTTGTCAAGAGTAGGGAAATTTTCAAGCGTTGAAACCGTTGCCACATAAATGTTTCAAGATTGTTAAGAAAAATGTGGGTAATGAATAGCCTTACAAGGGGAGGGTTAGGGAGGGGTCAAATAATATTCGATACACTAATCATGACTTGACAAACATCCCCTTAGACATACTGCCCAAGGGCGTTTGGTGCGAGATTTAACGAAACTGGTGCTAAGACTCTCACATTTGTACAAAATTTACGATTTTCGCCCCTAGGGTTGTAAATTAGGGGTTATCCACTTGAGCTACTTCGCTTTTTATATGTGCGCTTTACCTGTTTCAAATAGTTTGGCATTTTCATGTCAAATTTATTTGGCAATTCGCTGATGTTACCCGTCTAGAAAACGATTGCTCATAGGTATCAAGTATTGTCAACATCGTTGGTCTCAATGGACTATATGACTGTATTGCCCGGCTTTTATAAGACTGGGGAATTACGCTAATTAGTTAAAATTATAATCTGTCAGTTGTTATGTGGTTATGCTTAAAAGGTTGCAATGACGGGCAAATTCCTGTTATCCCTGTTTTGAGGAGTTACTTACACCAGAAGTTCGGATGATTAAGTATCACTTGATAAAAGTAAACTGGCTTGTGTTTGAGGAATAAAATTTTATGAAAGCCATGATTCTTGCTGCGGGTAAGGGTACTCGTGTACGTCCCATTACCTATACAATTCCCAAACCGATGATTCCCATCCTGCAAAAGCCAGTGATGGAATTCCTACTGGAACTTTTGCGCCAACATGGATTTGACCAGATTATGGTCAATGTTAGTCATTTGGCAGAGGAAATTGAAAACTATTTTCGTGACGGTCAACGGTTTGGGGTAGAAATCGCTTATTCTTTTGAAGGCAAAATTGATGATGACGGCAAACTGGTGGGAGAAGCTGTTGGTTCAGCTGGGGGGATGCGGCGTATCCAGGACTTTTCACCTTTTTTTGATGATACCTTTGTGGTGTTGTGTGGTGATGCTCTGATTGACCTAGATTTGTCTGCGGCTGTGAAGTGGCATAAATCCAAAGAGTCAATTGCTACAATCATCACGAAATCTGTGCCCATGGAAGAGGTTTCTAGTTACGGTGTGGTGGTCACTGACGATGATAGTCGTGTTAAAGCTTTCCAAGAAAAACCCTTGCAAGAGGAAGCTCTGAGCACCAACATTAACACTGGGATTTATATTTTTGAGCCAGAGGTGTTTAATTACATACCTTCTGGGGTGGAATATGATATTGGTAGCCAGTTATTTCCCAACTTAGTAGAAGTTGGTGCGCCTTTCTACGCTATTGCCATGGACTTTGAATGGGTAGATATTGGTAAAGTACCAGATTACTGGCGGGCAATTAATGGTGTACTGTTAGGTGATATTAAAAATGTGCAAATTCCAGGTAATCAAGTCGCTCCTGGTATTTACACTGGTTTAAATGTGGCGGTGAATTGGGACAAGGTGGATATTACTGGACCAGTTTACATTGGTGGTATGACCAGGATAGAAGACGGTGCTAAAATTGTCGGACCGGCTATGATTGGGCCTAATTGCTGGATATGCAATGGTGCAACGGTAGAGAACAGTGTAATTTTTGAATGGTCGCGATTGGGTCCGGGAGTCAGACTGGTTGATAAGTTAGTGTTTGGACGTTACTGTGTAGATAAAACGGGAAATGCAATAGATGTTCAAGCTGCTGCTTTAGATTGGCTAATTACGGATGCTCGTCAAACACCACCATCGGAAACACCTTTTGAACGCCAAGCGATTGAGGATTTACTGGGGACTAATGCAAGTTAGAGGCTAGGGGCTGGGGGTTGGGGGTTGGTGATTAGAAAGTTACCATCCTTTCCCCCTGTCCCTCTGGTTTTTACTCCCTAGCTATTCAGATACGTGTATCTTCCTAGACTTTGTTCGTAGGTTTGTAGCAGTCGTTGAGATTCAGCTAGGGTAATGTGCTTTTCTTCTAACGCTTTTTCACAACGCTGGCGAATATTTTCTACCATATCTTCAGAGTCATACTGCACATAGCTGACCACTTCGCTCATGGTGTCACCTTTGACAACGTGTTGAATTTGGTAACCTTTGGGTGTCAATTGGATATGAACGGCATTGGTGTCTCCAAATAAGTTGTGTAGATTACCCATGATTTCTTGATATGCTCCGTTGAGGAACATCCCTAGATAGTAGGGGTTTTCGGGCTTAAAGGTATGCAGTTCTAATACTGATTTGACGTCGCGTAGGTCAATAAAGCGGTCTATTTTGCCATCACTGTCACAGGTAAGGTCTGCCAAAATTCCTCTTTGGATGGGTTCTTCGTCTAGGCGGTGTATTGGCATGATGGGGAATAGTTGGTCTATTGCCCAACAATCAGGTGCTGATTGAAATACTGAAAGATTAATGTAGTAAATGGAAGCCATTATTTTTTCTAGGTCTTCCAATTCATCGGGTACGTATTCCTGCTGTCTAGTAATGTTCAGAATTTTTTGACAGCAAGCCCAGTAAAGTCGCTCGGCTTTGGCTCGTTCTTGGAGGCGCAAAATTCCTAAGTTGAAACGGCTGATGGCTTCTTCTTTAAATTGGGTGGCATCGTGGTAAAATTCTTGATAATTCTCTTGGTTGATCGATTGGTAGGTTTCCCACAAGTATTTGATTACGGGTGATTCCTCTTCCTCGGGTGGTTCTGGTAATTCTAGCGGTACATCGCTAGTACTCAGAACATCAAAAATTAGTACTGACTGGTGGGATGCGATCGCTCGCCCACTTTCGCTAATCAGTGTTGGTACGGGTATCTGGTGTTCGCCACAAGTATCTTTTAACTCTGCTACAATATCATTAGCATAGTTTTGCATATTGTAGTTTTTCGAGGCGTAGAAGTTGGTTTGGGAACCGTCGTAATCTACACCCAATCCGCCCCCAACATCTAGGTATTTCATGTCCGCCCCTAACATGGCTAACTCTACGTAAATACGGCTAGCTTCTTGGATGGCATCTTTGATGACATTAATGGCTGAAATTTGTGAGCCAATGTGAAAGTGCATTAACTGTAAACAATCCAGCAAATTAGCTGCACGTAGTTTGTTAACAGCTGCTACAATTTCAGGAATTGTTAAACCGAACTTAGCGCGATCGCCGGTGGAAGTTCCCCAGCGTCCCATCCCTTGGGTACTCAGTTTGGCACGCACGCCCACAATTGGTTTAATCCCTAATTGTCGGTGAGCAGTAATCACCAAATCAACTTCTTCCACCTGTTCTAAGACAATAATGGAAGTCTGACCTAGTCGTTGGGCTAACATGGCCGTTTCGATATATTCTCTGTCCTTATACCCGTTGCAAATGAGCAATGATCCTGGTGTATCCAACAAGGCTAGGGCAATCATCAATTCGGGCTTAGAACCGGCTTCTAAGCCAAATTGATGCGGTTTGCCAAACTTGACCAAATCTTCAATTAAATGGCGTTCTTGGTTACACTTGACCGGAAACACCCCCCTATACACCCCTGGGTAGTTATAGCGGGCGATCGCCTTGTTAAAACAAGCATTTAAGCGCTCGATGCGGTCTTCCAAAATATCTGAGAAGCGAATTAACATCGGTAGTCCCAAGTTACGCTGCTTCAAGGCGTTAACTAATTCAAACAAATCTAAAGAACCGCCGCGATCGCCCTTAGGAGAAACTGTAATATGACCAGCGGCATTAATAGAAAAATACGGTTCTCCCCAACCCTGTATACGGTATAGTGCTTCACTATCCTCAATTTTCCAGGAATGAGCTAAATTTCCAGGTGGTAGAAGCTTTTTTGGTTTTTGACCTTTAAGCTCTGATTTGTGTCCATGAGAAGGCATGACCACCTCTTGAGATGTAGCAGTTAACTCAGCACCCATTTTCCGTGACCTCTGTATTTCACCCACGAATTAACAATTTAGCGCATTACATTGGCAACAGATATGCACTCACAGATAATTTCTGAGATACACTCTGATTGGTCAGTAGTCATGGGTAATTAGTCATCGATGAAATCTTGATGACTGAATATAACACCCCTGGCAAATGATTAATATCATGTATTCAGTTTTGGGAGATAGCTTTGGAACGCACATTTTTAGCAATTAAACCTGATGGTGTACAGCGTGGACTGGTGGCGGAAATCATCGGTCGCTTTGAAACTAAAGGTTTTACCCTTGTGGGTTTAAAATTTATGAACGTTAGCCGGGAATTGGCAGAACAGCATTATGACGTTCACCGGGAACGTCCATTTTTCGCCAGTTTGGTCGAATTTATCACTTCTGGACCGGTTGTAGCTATGGTTTGGGAAGGTCAAGGCGTTGTTTCGTCGGCCAGAAAAATTATTGGTGCAACCAACCCCCTAACAGCAGAACCTGGGACAATTCGGGGAGATTTTGGTGTTAACATTGGCCGCAATCTTATCCACGGTTCTGATGCCTTAGAGACCGCACAAAGAGAAATAGCCTTGTGGTTTAAAGATGAAGAACTAGTCAGTTGGCAACCACATTTAACACCTTGGTTAAAAGAGTAAATTAGAGACTAGGAAATGAGAAGAGGTAGGGGGGGAGAATTTAGGATATTAACAAAATCTTTCTCCCCCATCTTCCTCATTGGGATATTTCACTTTTTTCTGGTTCTATTTCCGGAACTGAAATCACATTCCGCTCAGAAAATCCCCAGGCTAAAATGATGGCGATCGCAGAAATCACTAACCATTCTGGTGGGACTAAGTTATCATTTACAACTCTCAACAACAGGCGAAAACCCACAAAAGCCACGGTAATATAGCCTGCATCTTCGAGATTTTTAAATTCATCTAACCACCGGATAAACAATCCCGCCATGAATCTTAATGTAATAATTCCAATGGTCGCACCCGTCAGCACTAGCCACTTTTCTTGAGAAACTGCGATCGCAGTTGTGACACTATCTAAAGAAAATGCTAAATCTGTGAATGCAATTATCGGTATCGCTTGTAACAACGATTTAAAACGTGGTTCGTGATGATGGTCGTCTTTTTCTTCTTCTGAGGTAAAGTGTTGGAAGACCAACCACAGTAGATAGGCAGCGCCTAATAATTCAAATTGCCAGTATTTCTGTACCCAAGTAGCAGTGAGAATTAAGCTGATTCTGAGGACGTAGGCAACAATTAAACCAAAATTGAGGGCTTTGCGTTCTAGTTCCTTGTCTTCTAGTCCTTGGGCGATCGCCGCCAGGGCGATGGCGTTGTCAGCAGATAGTACCGCCTCTAAAAACACCAGTATGAGCAGAACTATGGGAGCTTCAACGCTGAAATTAAAGTGAAGATAATCAAAAATTTGGTCTAGCATTCCGGGTTTTTCAAGCTGGGAGGATTGAAATTATCTCAACAGAGCAACACAGTGCTACTCTTATCCAGCTTAACGTGTTGCTGCTACATTAGCATGGTACGGTTATCCGGGCGATCGCTTTACCTATAGGCTTAATTAAGCATTATCGAAAAAATGGGTTTACAACCCCGTTGTTCTACAACGGCTTTTCTTGATTCTTGGAAAAAAACTTGCCTAAAAAACCACAAAAAGCTAAAATGCAATAGTCGGCATAGAGCATTGGCACGACTTTAAATTGACAGGGACTGACTATAAGACTGCTTCGGCAGCGAGTTACTGTGAACTGTCATGAATCACCGAGCTTCAAGCTCGGTGAGTATGTCAAATACTCATCCTATTTGAGTTGAGAAATTATCGCTGGTTTAGCTATTTACTGACCAATACTGACCAATTTTTCCAACAGACTACCTGCCAAGTTTAATAAATCTTCATGATTGTGGTCAAGGTTATTCTCCTCACCCTCTAACAGATTTCTCACTAGAGATAACCGGTCATCTACCGCTGCGATTCTCAAACATACTTCCAGATTGACTGCTAAATCAAACAGAGAACGCTCACCTAACTGTTTTCTGGTTCTGCTAGCTACACTATCATCACTGACTAAAAACTCTTTAATTGCGTCTAATAATTTATTGGCTAAAATTTCATCATTTCCCCAACTTTCCAACCAATCACTTTGTGCATCTTCAACATAAAAATTCACAAAATCTACCCCATAAGTTAACCAGTCGTGCTGCATTTTCCTCGCGGTTGTCAAAGCTTGAGCAAATTCTTCCACAGTAGTTTCGTAGCTTTGAGTTTCTTGTTTGTGAGCCATAGAAGCTGTAATAAGATGAGTAGGTAGGGGACGAACACAAACCTAGAATTATTGAATTTTTGACAGGTTCAATCAAATTTTAAATACTTGCCACTAGAAAGATAGTCACTGTTGTACAGTGCTATGTTGACTAACTGCTTAATGAAATCGGCCTGTTTCGGATTGTAACTTAAAAATATTCCTCTTTCTATCTGCCAGGAGTGCAGTGTATTTTGCCAGAAATGGTACTTTTGATTGTTAAACTCTTCTGACACACTGGTAATTTGAATACACAGTGGTTTGTGCTGACGACTACTAACAATCAAATCTGTGGCCATAGACAGGTCGGCAATATAACGCTTCCAAACAGCACCTTCACGCTGGACAATATCTTGGGCTATAGCTTTAATGATATCATCATCTTCCTGATTAAATTCACCTGCCATGAGTTTTTGTTTCCAAATGTAAAATTTGGAGTCATTGGCATTGATCCATTTGGGAAAAAGATAGCTATACCAATAGCGCTCATTAGGTGTCATCAGATCGAACTTAGCTTTTTGTTCCTCTTCCGAAGGTGATGATTTAATCATCAGCCAAATCCTAGAATCTGTAATTACTTCTAGGAGAAAAGCCAGAACAAATGGTTTGGCGGTCAGGGTTCCTGGTTTAATATCTTTTACCCAGCGGTTAATTTCATCTAATTTTTTCGACAAGTTAGGGTCTATCGAGGAGGCTTGCTCGATAAGGGATTTTAACTGCTCCTTAATCTCCTGTGCTTGCAAACGATACCCTACTTTCAATCACTAATGCCCTCGCTGAACAATCGATAAATAACTGAAGTTAACAAAACAACAAATATACATTGTATATTCTATTCTATTGTGGATATGAAAACAATTGTGACGTTAGCAGTATCTAAACTTTCTCTGAGCATAGGTATTTTTTAAGATTTGTGTTGATCTGTTTACATTTGTAATTTTTAAATTTTGTTTGTACTTCACTCCGGGAGAGTAGAAGTGCTTTTAGTGAAAATATTGTATCACTTCAGCAAAATCAAAGCAATTTTTGATAAATTCCAGTACACAATAGTTTTTAGTCATAAATCTACTACCGAGAAAAAATTTAAATTATGTCTGAGCCAACCATAGAATCAATCCTGCAAGAGAAGCGCTCATTCTCTCCGGCCAAGGAATTTGCTCAGAACGCCCATATCAAAAGTTTGGCAGACTATCAGCAGCTGTATGCTCAAGCCCAAGCTGACCCACAAGAATTTTGGGGAGAACTAGCAGCCACACAGCTGCACTGGTTCAAAGAATGGGATAGAGTGTTGGATTGGCAGCCGCCTTTTGCGCAATGGTTTGTGGGTGGTAAAATCAACATCTCTTATAATTGTCTGGATAGACACTTGACCACCTGGCGGAAAAATAAGGCGGCGCTGATTTGGGAAGGGGAACCGGGGGATTCCCGGACTCTGACTTATGCTCAATTACATCGGGAAGTGTGCCAGTTTGCCAATGTCTTGAAACAATTAGGGGCGAAAAAAGGCGATCGCATTGGTATTTATATGCCGATGATTCCCGAAGCAGCGATCGCTATGTTAGCCTGTGCGAGAATTGGCGCACCCCACAGCGTGGTATTTGGTGGATTCAGTGCGGAGGCCTTGCGCGATCGCCTCAATGATGCACAAGCCAAAATAGTAATTACTGCTGATGGTGGTTGGCGTAAAGATACAGTTGTTCCCCTCAAAGTCCAGGTAGACAAAGCCCTAGCAGATGGTACTGTTCCCTCGGTGACAGATGTGTTAGTAGTTAAACGCACAGGTCAACAAATCCACATGGAACCAGGCCGCGACCATTGGTGGCATGATTTACAACAAGGTGTCAGTGCAGACTGTCCCCCCGAACCCATGGATAGTGAAGATATGCTCTTTGTTTTGTATACTTCTGGTAGCACTGGCAAACCAAAGGGTGTTGTTCATACAACTGGTGGTTATAATTTATATAGCCACATCACCACCAAATGGATATTTGACCTACAAGATACAGATATATACTGGTGTACTGCTGATGTGGGTTGGATTACCGGTCACAGCTACATAGTCTATGGTCCGCTTTCCAATGGTGCAACTACTTTAATGTATGAAGGTGCGCCTCGGGCTTCTAATCCTGGTTGTTTCTGGGATGTAATTGAGAAATATGGTGTGAACATTTTTTATACAGCACCTACGGCAATTCGGGCATTTATCAAGATGGGTGAACACCATCCCAAAACCCGCAATTTATCTTCTTTGCGGTTGTTAGGAACAGTGGGGGAACCCATTAACCCAGAAGCCTGGATGTGGTATCATAAAATCATTGGTGGTGAACGTTGCCCAATTGTGGATACTTGGTGGCAAACAGAAACCGGTGGTATTATGATTACACCCCTACCGGGTGCAATTCCCACTAAACCCGGTTCGGCAACTCTCCCCTTTCCTGGTATTATTGCAGATGTAGTGGATTTAGAAGGTAATACCGTACCCAAGAACGAAGGCGGTTATCTGGCGGTGCGTTATCCTTGGCCGGGAATGATGCGGACAGTCTACGGTGATCCAGAACGTTTTCGCCGCACTTATTGGGAACATATCCCCCCCAAAGATGGTAATTATATCTATTTTGCTGGTGATGGGGCTAGACAAGATGAAAACGGCTATTTCTGGGTTATGGGTCGTGTAGATGATGTCTTGAATGTATCGGGACACCGCCTAGGAACTATGGAAGTAGAATCGGCCTTAGTTTCTCATCCAGCAGTGGCCGAGGCCGCAGTAGTCGGTAAACCTGATGAACTCAAAGGTGAGGAAGTTGTGGCTTTTGTCACCTTAGAAGGGAGGTATCAGGGAAGTGAGGATTTGAGTAAAGAACTTAAACAGCACGTGGTTAAGGAAATTGGGGCGATCGCACGTCCGGGGGAAATTCGCTTTACCGACGCTTTACCTAAAACCCGCTCCGGTAAAATTATGCGGCGCTTGTTGCGCAGTCTCGCAGCTGGTCAGGAGGTTTCTGGTGATACTTCTACCTTAGAAGATCGCAGTGTTTTAGACAAGTTGCGGGAAGACGCTTAGACAGATTGGTGACTGGGGACTTTTGTCTCTAGCTGCATCATTGAGGGGGCGAAATGCTTGGGGGTGAGGTTCACTGTGTGACAATACTAGATTCTTCTCCCCTCAATGATGATTTATCAACTAAACCTTAAATTGTCGGGTGCGTTATAGCAACGCGTAACGCACCAATTAATTGCTGCGTTAGCGGTAATTCTTATTACCTCAAAACCTCAAATCCTTTCATAGCCGTAACACAGCCTACTTAATATTTACTTTATAAATAGGTTCTCAGCCATACTTTTTCATGTTTTATCTGGTAGGTTGTTTCCTGAGTATGGTTCTTTTTTGCTGATAAACTGCGACAATTAATTGTTTTAATAGTGGCAGCTTGTGGTAAAACCAAACAGAAGCTACAATACAAACTATTCCATCCACCATTAATGTATTGGGTGTGCCGATGCGATTAGCCAAGAAGCCTCCGAGTAGGTTTCCTAGGGGTAGCATTCCTAAAAATGACATTGTGTATAAACTCATTAATCTTCCGCGTTTATCATCCTCTACAATTGTCTGTAAAAATGTGTTACTGGCGGCAATTTGTAACATTGTTCCTAAGCCAACAAACAACATGATAAATAAGGAAAGTGGTAAATACCGAGATAATGAAAAAGCCATCAAACTGATTCCTAAAATTCCTGGTGCTAAGACAATTAATTTACCAATTAATAGTATATTT
The DNA here is from genome assembly GCF_029891665.1 of Anabaenopsis sp. FSS-46. Lineage (NCBI taxonomy): Bacteria > Bacillati > Cyanobacteriota > Cyanophyceae > Nostocales > Nodulariaceae > Anabaenopsis > Anabaenopsis sp. FSS-46. The sequence continues at coordinate 10,023 of NZ_JANQDG010000066.1, forward strand.
ACCCTGGTAGCTAAATAAATACCACCTGCTGAAGCTCCTATTCCAGATGCTGTCATTAAAAGTCCCAATGTTTTAGCACTACCAGTGAGAATTTTTTCTGCAAAAATTGGCAGTAAAATTGTATATTGTAATCCCATTAAGCTAACTAAAGCTGATAGCCATAATATGCATCTAATTGCTGGGAATTTAAAAGCATAAACAAATACTTCTGCAACTTGTTGGAATGGATTACCAATTGTCACTACAATTTGTCTGGGTTTTATATCCATTGCCAATAATGCAATGATAACAGCAATATAGCTGAATCCATCAATTAAGAAACAATAAGCTGCACCAATCGTTGCTATCAGTAAACCTCCCAGAGCTGGGCCAATTAATTGTGCCCCATTAATTATAGTTGAATTTATGGCGATCGCGTTGGCTAAATGTTCTCTATGTTCCAGTAATTCTGGCGCAAATGCTTGTCGTGCTGGTGAATCGACTGAGTTGATTAATCCTTGAAACAAACTTAAGCCGATGATATGCCATAATTGAATAGTACCAGTTAATGCCAGCACTGCCAAGGCTAATGACTGAACCATGGAAAATATTTGTGTACCAATTAGGGTATGGTAACGCGAAAAACGATCTACAAAGACTCCACCAAAAGGCGCTAGAAAAAAGCTGGGAATTTGACTAGCGAATCCTACAACTCCTAACATAACTGGGGAGTTGGTTAAGTTATACACTAGCCAGATTGTAGCAATATGTGTCATCCATGATCCAATTAAGGAAATGCTTTGTCCGGCAAAAAACAGACGATAGTTCCGTGACATCAGCGCTGGTAGTAGTTGCTGCTCTTGGTTTCCATCTGTATTAGCCATGTAATAATTTCTATCTTAACAATTACTGACTTGACTTTTAATGATTATCTGTAAGTAATTGCAAGACAACTTCACCCATGGGGGGGATTTAGGGATTAAATTAGTCAATATTAAGGATATTTGTCAGGGAAAGTTGAAAATATTGTTATGAAACTTTACATATAAGGTATAATGCGTCTACAGGTGCTACGCATTCATCCGAGGGCTAAAAGCCGGTGGGCTTTGGTACTTTGATATTTGTAAGAGGCGATCGCTTAAAGAAACATATTCAGCTTTAAGCTATTAGTATCTGTTTTGTCAAACTTTGTCATCTGGGTGTACATTGCTAAATTATTTGATCACTTGCCAAGTTATTCTTGCATTCTAGCTAGGCAGTATTTTTAAGAGTGATGGCGCTGATACTCAGGGATTTTTTTAAAGCCAGCAGCTGGATTTGAACCTGCGACCTTCCGATTACAAGTCGGATGCACTACCGCTGTGCTATGCTGGCAAGGATGGGGATGTTTTTAACTTCCCAACCGATTACCTATTGTAGCATATATATTTAGATTGTCCATAGTCAAGAGCAAAAAAATTTCTTGATGTCGTTGCTCAGGAGATGAGTGGAGTGGGTGAGCACAGCGCCAGTAACGAGAAAAAATAGTCATTTGAATGACTGGTAAAGTTGATAAATTAATATACATAGCAAAAACTAATTCAAATACTGCGCTGGATGCAAAAATTTTTGGTACAGTTTTAAATCTGTACTTTTTTTTACCCAGCTAGGTAAAGGAACAGACATCAATTATTGTTCTTTACAAATCGGAAGCATGACAGCCTTGATAGGAAGAGATTTATTAAGCCTAGCGGACTTCAGTCCCCAGGAACTTCAAGAAATTCTGCAACTAGCAACCCAACTGAAATCACAAAAGTTGAAGTTGCATTGTAATCAGGTATTAGGTTTGTTATTCTCTAAAGCTTCAACTCGTACGCGAGTCAGTTTTACTGTAGCAATGTACCAACTGGGTGGACAGGTAATTGATCTGAACCCTAATGTCACTCAAGTGAGTCGCGGGGAACCTTTGCAGGATACTGCACGGGTATTAGATCGATATTTAGATATTTTGGCAATTCGCACCTTTGCACAGCAGGATTTGGAAACTTTCGCTAGTTATGCTAAAATTCCAGTGATTAACGCTCTCACGGATTCAGAACATCCCTGTCAGATACTAGCGGACTTACTGACAATTCAAGAATGTTTTGGTGAGGTTAATGGTTTAACTTTGACCTATGTAGGCGATGGCAACAACGTAGCTAATTCTCTCATGCTGGGTTGCGCTTTGGCTGGTATGAATGTGAGAGTTGCTACACCTAAAGGATATGAACCTGATTTGGGAATTGTAGAACAAGCAAGAGCCATTGCAGGGGGTAAAACCGAAGTTCTGATCACTCATGACCCGGAATTAGCCGCCAAGGAATCTGCTGTACTTTATACTGATGTTTGGGCAAGTATGGGGCAAGAAACAGAAGCAGATCAACGCTTGCCTATTTTTCAACCTTACCAAATTTCAGAACAGTTATTAAGTCTTGCTGACCCAGAGGCAATTGTTTTACACTGCTTACCAGCTCATCGTGGTGAGGAAATCACCGAAGCGGTTCTTGAAGGTTCTCAGTCTCGAGTGTGGGAACAAGCTGAAAATCGCTTACACGCCCAAAAAGCTTTGCTTGCTAGTATCTTAGGTGCAAAGTAAAAAATTATGTATGGGGCAAAAGTTAAGAGCATTATCTTTCTTTTGCCTTTCAAAAACTCTGAACTCACCAAGGAAACACCTTGTTATCTCAGATATTTTGTAGTACAAATGTTCTCAAGACATTTGTATTTACTTTCCCATAAATTTATGGTTATGGAACGTCTCACAGAAGCTCAACAAGAATTATATGACTGGTTAGTAGAATATATCCGAGTTCACCAGTATTCTCCTTCAATTCGGCAAATGATGGCAGCAATGAAGCTGAAATCACCAGCACCAATTCAAAGTCGTTTAGACCATTTACGTACCAAAGGATATCTGGATTGGAACGAGGGGAAGGCGCGGACGATTCGGATTTTGCATCCCGTGAAGCAGGGTATCCCTATTTTAGGTACAATTGCTGCTGGTGGTTTAATAGAACCTTTTACTGATGCTATAGATTATTTAGACTTTTCTCATCTTACTTTACCCCCCCAGACCTACGGTTTACGGGTCGCTGGTGATAGTATGATTGAGGATTTAATTGCTGATGGGGATTTAGTATTTCTGCATCCAGTATTAGAACCAGATCAGTTAAAAAATGGTATCATCGTCGCTGCTAGAGTTGATGGATACGGCACTACTTTAAAGCGTTTTTATCGCCGGGATGATCTGGTTACCCTCAAACCTGCTAATCCTAAGTATCAACCTATTGAGGTTCTCGCTACCCAAGTAGAAGTCCAGGGTTCACTGGTTGGGGTGTGGCGAGTTTATTAAGTGGGGACTGGGCGGTGGAGAAAAGATTCCCAATTACCAATGACCAATGACTAATGGCTAATTATCTAGTAGACCATCTACCTAGTTTCAGGCTGAAAGTTCCATCTGTTAGCGAAGCTAAGGGGAATTATCAAGCTGGTCAAACATCACCAGGATACCCTATCATGCCTGTATCTTTGCAATTACGGCAATATCAACGCCAGGCTATCACTAGTTGGTTTGCCAACAATGGCAGAGGTACGCTGAAAATGGCTACTGGTAGTGGGAAAACTATTACAGCATTAGCGATCGCCTATGAACTATACCAACAGATTGATTTACAAGTGTTGCTGGTGGTGTGTCCTTATCGTCATCTTGTCACTCAATGGGGGAGAGAATGTGAGAAGTTTAACTTACAGCCTATTTTAGCTTTCGAGAATTTACGCACTTGGCAAAGTCAACTGTCTACGCAACTGTATAATCTGCGTTCCGGTGCGGAAAAATTTATCACTGTGATTACTACCAACTCCACATTAATCAGTGATGGGTTGCAATCTCAACTCAAGTATTTTCCCCCAAAAACTTTAATTATTGGCGATGAAGCCCATAATTTAGGCGCGCCGAAGTTAGAAGAAAATTTACCCCGCCGCGTGGGGTTACGTCTGGCTTTATCTGCTACACCGGAAAGGTATTTTGACGATTATGGTACACAATCGTTATTTGATTACTTTGGACCGGTTCTTCAGCCAGAATTTACCTTGAAGGATGCGATCGACCAGGGAGCTTTGGTACATTATTTGTATTATCCCGTACTCGTCGAGTTAACTGACGCGGAAAGCGTAGCTTATTTAAAGCTGACAAAAAAGATCGGGCGATCGCTATTATATAGAGAACGGGAGAATGGCAAAGGGGAAAACTTGGAAGACCAAGAAGATTTAAAGCCATTATTAATGCAACGCGCCAGGTTAATTGGTGCAGCTTCAAATAAATTAACAGCTTTGCGAGAATTAATGACTACTCGCAGGGAAACTACTCACACTCTTTTTTATTGTAGCGATGGTTCCCAAGAAGCGGGACAGCGTTCATCCTTACATCAACTCAAAGCCGTTGCTAAAATTCTAGGTGTAGACCTAGGTTATAGAGTTAGCACTTACACTGCACACACTTCCTTAAAACAAAGAGAAGTTTTACGCCGTCAATTTGAAACTGGGGAGTTACAGGGTTTAGTCGCAATTCGTTGTTTAGATGAAGGCGTTGATATTCCCGCTATTCAAACCGCCGTGATTTTATCCAGTTCCGGAAATCCTCGTCAGTTTATTCAGCGTCGGGGGCGAGTTTTACGTCCTCACATTGGCAAAGAACGCGCCACTATATTCGATATGATTGTTTTACCACCTGATTTAGATCGGGAAACCATAGAAGTAGAACGCAATCTTTTAAAGAAAGAATTACGCCGCTTAGTAGAGTTTGCAGATTTAGCTGATAACGCCGGGGAAGCCAGAATGCAGTTACTGCATTTACAAAAGCGTTATGGTTTATTAGATATTTGACGACTTTTAGTCATGACTCAGGCGCTCCATATTTCTATGTTTCTTTTTACATCTACATACAAAACCAAAAAAATGTAAATTTTTTTATAAGTTGGGGAATAAATGGGGCGTAATATGGGAAAATTATCGTAAGGTTAATTATAATCGGGTGTGAGTACGAATAAAAATTTTAATAATACAGCATTATGATGAAAATATAACCTAATTTTAGCAGAAACAATTGTGAAAATCAACCTTTTCCCGCGACTTGAGATATTTCATAAATTGTGCCTTCTTGCCGGGGGATATTCTGCGGTTTCCTTTTCCCCATGCCAGACAAACAATACACCAAATGTAATATAAAAAATATCTTGGCAGCTACGGATACATCTCACCTACTTAAAATTAGTTGTATATTGTAAATTTTTTTTATAAGTTGGGGAATAAATGGGGCGTAATATGGGAAAATTATCATAAGGTTAATTATAATCGGGTGTAAGTTCAAATAAAAATTTTAATAATGCCCAATTATGATAATAATCTAACCTAATTCTAGCAGAAACAATTGTGAAAATCAACCTTTTTCCGCCATCAATTCGCAATACAACAAAAAGATAAATATAATCAGGTAGATAGAATATAAAAAACCTATTGAAAACCTCAAATGCGTTCAGAGTCAAATATCGAGGATGTGCAGGAACCAATTACCAGCGCACCGCCAGAAGTGCGACAAATTATTGAGCGAGTATGGAAGTTAGAAAAAGGGAGACTAGATAAGAAAAGCAATAGCCATATAAATGAAGAGATACTGGATATTGTCAAGGAAGAGGTGCGATGAAGCTGACTTCAATTAAACTGTGCAACTTTCGCTCCTTTTATGGCACAACACCAGAAATACTGCTTGCAGTAGGAGATAATCGTAACACCACAATTATTCATGGAAATAATGGTTCTGGAAAGACGAGTCTACTCAATGCATTTACTTGGGTTTTATATGAAAAATTTACTGCTGCTTTTGCTTCCACAGAACAACTAGTTAATAAACGCTCAATAGCCGAAGCTCAAAAAGGTCAAGCTGTGGAATGTTGGGTAGAATTGGCCTGGGAACATGAAGGTAAACGCTATCGAGTTAAACGTTCCTGTCGAGTTTATAAACATGATATTGACTTTGAAGCGAGTAAAACTGAGTTACGGATGTGGGTATGTGAGGATGATGGTCAATGGTATATCCCAAACCAACACCCCGATAATATCATTAATCAGATTTTACCTGCAAGTTTACATCAGTATTTTTTCTTTGACGGTGAACGCATAGAAGAAATAGTGCGATGTGATAAAAAAGCCGAAATTGCCGAAGCGACTAAAATTTTCTTGGGGGTGGAGGTGATTAACCGTTCCATTAGACACCTAGGAGAAGCTAAAAAAAGTTTGGAAAATGAACTAAAAGCGATTGGTAATGCAGAAACGAAACAGCTACTCAGACAGCAAGAGAAGATAGAACAAGAGAGTGAACGCATCACCAACAGACAAACAGAAATTAAAAAAGAATTAGAATATCAACACACTTTGAAGAAAGAGACAAGTAACCGCTTGCTAGAACTTGTTGCTGCTAAAGAATTGCAAGACAGATGGAAAAGTTTAGAATTACAGAAAGCAGAAAACCAGGAAGCATTTAAGAAAAATAAAGAAACCCTGAAAAAGCTCATTTCAGCAAGGGGCTATACAGTCATGCTTTCGGATACTACATCTCAATTTCGGAAAATTATTGATGATTTAAAGCAGCGAGGTGAGTTAAAGTCGGGTATTTCGCGGGAATTTGTCAATGACTTATTAAAATCTAAACGCTGTATTTGTGGTGCTGACTTAAGCATTGGTACTGCTCATCATAAACATATTCAAAGTTGGTTAATTAAAGCAGGTTCTTCAGTAGTAGAAGAAACAGCAATTCGTATGGCTGTTAAAGTAGATGAAATCGATAAACAAGCAGCGGCTTTTTGGGAAGAAGTTGATAAACAACAAGCCAGGATTAAACAGTTAAGGGACAAAATATCTCAAGTGGAGAATGAGTTAGATAATATTCAAGATAAACTCAGAAAAGATACTAATGAGGAAATTAGCAGTTTACAAAAACGTTTAGACGAAATTGATAGTAACATTGATGAATTAAACAGAGAACATGGGGGAAATCAGCAGCAAATTATCCAATTAAAAACAGAAATTGATGCTTTAGCTAAACAAATATCTAAACAGCAACTCAATGAAGGGAAACAAATATTAGCACAGCGCCGCATTCATGCTACTCAAGATGCTATTGAACGCTTAACAGAAGTTAAAAATCGGCAAGAAAAACAATTTCGTCTGCAACTAGAAAAGCGAGTACAAGAGATATTCAATCTGCTTTCAGTCAAACCATATACTCCCAAAATTAGCGAAAAATATGAATTGACTTTAGTAGAATATACTGCGGGTATAGAAGCACCAGTTGCATCTTCCACAGGGGAAAACCAAATTCTCAGTTTATCTTTTATTACTAGTATCATGGATAAGGTGAGGGAATGGAGTCAAAAGCGCAAAATGATGATGCTTCCTGATAGTAGTACTTTTCCCATAGTCATGGATTCGCCCTTTGGTAGTTTGGATGAAACCTCACGTAGACGTATAGCAGCGAAAATTCCTGAATTAGCTAATCAGTTAATTGTGTTAGTAACTAAGACTCAATGGCGGGGTGAGGTGGAAGAGGAAATGACGGAGATGATTGGGAGAGAATATGTGCTGAATTATTATTCTTCTAAACCAGATTGTGAGCAAGATTATATTCAGTTAGGTAAAGAAAGATATTCTTTAATCAGGCAAAGTCCCAATGATTTTGAGTATACCGAAATTATGGAAGTAGTTCGTAATTAACTGTGGTGTGAATGATGCAGGATAAGACAAAAAAGGCGATCGCAAGCTGTTTTAGTATAAAATAGTGATTTTAAGGATAATGGTTGAAACTGGTAGAATCAGGGTTGCTAAAGATAAGGCTCAGTTAGTTAAGGATTTAACATCTTCAGAGGGCGGAACAGGACCGTTTTCCACTTTCGCTGATGTCATCGTATTTGCAGCAGCTTTGGGTGCAAAGCATAAAAAGCGTGTCCCTTTGGGGGAAATTGCCAAAAGGGAACCATCACCTATTAGGTTAGAATATTTTGCTTCAGTGGGAACTGACATAGTGATTAAATTATTGGCAGTAACTGAAACTCAGCATATTAAAGTATTATCTCCCGATGAAGAAGAATATGATAAGCAACGTAACCATATTTTTGAAGAATATGCTAATGGGGGACTGGAGATATTAGAACAAGAGTTAAGGGGAGCAGTGGATTATTCAGAGCGCATTTTATTATTTTTAACTTATGAAAGAACCAATTACGGGGAAGAAGAAGAGGAATTTGATTTAAGCAAATTTCTTTTTTGATGACCATAACCTTCCTAACTCTGCTACTTATAAAATAATTGGTAGTCCTACTTGCTTAGGTTCAACCAACTGACCATCAAAGCCTATGGTTTTATTTTCCACAGTTCTCGCATCAGCCAAAGCCCTGCGCAGTTCAGCTCGTTCCATCTGCTCCTGAACTCCACCCAAAATATAAATGAGTAACTTGGCTGCTAATTCCCGTCCAGAAACCTGCACCCGCTTTTTATTGGGGTCATACAAAACACCATACCATAACGATTGTGGATACTCCATACCACTCAAGCCGCCTTGTCGGTCGAATTTCCGCAGCTTTTTAAAGATCTCCTCCAGTGAGAAACCCTTTTGAAAAACCAAAATTCCCAAAGCTTGAGCTAAAGCCACTTGAGCTACAGGACGGAAAAGCATATTCCCGTCACCTCCATCCTTTTCAAAACTAAAGCGTCGCAAAGTGGGGGTGTCTTCTTCATCCAGCAGCTTATAACTGGGAAGGGTTGCTAAATAATCAAATAGCTGGCGGAATTCCTCAATTCCCTGCTCAAGTTCGTCATCCTCTGGTCGCATAGGAATTAAGCCTTTTTCCGCAGGTTTCCAGTGAGGGAACTTTTGCCCCAAATATCGCTCACACATATCATGGAGAGCTTGCAGGGTGGTTAAAACAGTAGAATTAGATGCCACTGTCCCACTATTCCAATTAACGCGAGGATTGCGATCTTGCCGTTGTTCGAGAAGCGGATGAGTAACAGCGATTTTTCTGGACACAATGGAAAAACCATCATCCTCATTTAGCTGTGCTAATTGACCTTTAGTTAAAGGTGCAGCCATCAAGTTAACATGAACAAAAATCGATCTCACTCTGCGCCGCGCCTGGGTGCGAGTTTCCCCAGACGCAACTGCACAGATGAACTCAATGCCAATTTTTTCTTTGGGTAAACTTTGTAACTCGTCAAGGTCTACTTGGTACTTTTCTATCAAATCACTGACTGTGATCGAATTATCATCAGCAGTTTTATCCTTCTTATAGCGCTGAAGTTTGCTGGTTTTGATTAACTCCATCAAACCCTGCACACCCATCAGGCGGTGTTGACCATCTAAAGCATAAATAGTCACATCATCCTCAGAAATATTCAGCAGACCCACCTTACCGTCTTGATCCAAAGGGGTAAAATCAGTGGTAGATTTTAAAGCTATTCCCTGACTATCCCACTCAGGAGCTTTGGGATTATCCACCCAGGGTTGATTAATCACCACGAGAACAGGTGGGAATTTGTGACTTTTCCGCGCTGCTAAGTACTGTACTAGGGGCGCTTGTCGTGACCAGTCAAGGGGACGTTGCTGAATTTCGTCAATGCTGTCTGCGTCAACTACATTACCAGTTTGTGGATTGTACTTTTTCTGAAGTAAGGGTAAACCAGAGGCGAAGTGAACGCGACCCGCAAACCATTCTAGGGTGACAGAACCAACATAAGCCTCAGTACCACCCATCTCAGTTTTCTGGACGAAAATATGGTCTTTTTTGGCTAAGAAATTTTGGAGTAGTAAGGATAGTACCTGTTTTTCCTTATGTTCTCTTTCCAGGTATTCCTGAGCGATGTCAGAGTGGGTCATGTTAAATTTTCAAAACTAAATAGTGTAGGATAGTAGAATTATCTGCAAAATTGGGTATTAGTAGTAAGGTTTTTAAAAATTTTTCGTACCTATATTAAGTATTAAGTAAATTTTTTTGTATGTTAGCCATTTCCATTCACACGGGTGGAAATAGTCACGCCGATATTTTCAGAGGTAGAAAGACCATGAGTACAGCACAACAACCAGAAAATAAAGGTCAGCAATCGCCTACTGTAGCAAATTTAGTGGCTGATATCCAAGCTTTGACCACTGAAATTCAAGAATTGTATTGTTTAGATGATGTACCTTGGGTAGTGGGATATTCAGGTGGTAAAGACAGTACAGCAACTTTACAACTGGTATGGAATGCGATCGCTGGACTACCACCGGAAAAAATCCACAAAAAAATTTACGTAATTACTACAGATACACTGGTAGAAAATCCTATCGTAGCTGCGTGGGTACGTAATTCGCTCAAACAGATGAAAACTGAAGCCCAAAGGCAAAAATTACCATTTGAAACCCATTTATTACAGCCAGAACCTAAGCAAACTTTTTGGGTTGGTTTGATTGGTAAAGGGTACCCAGCGCCAAGAGGTAAATTTCGCTGGTGTACAGAACGTCTCAAAATAAATCCCTCCAATCGCTTTATTCGTGATGTCATCCGTACGAAAGGGGAGGCCATTGTTGTACTAGGTACTCGCAAAGCTGAAAGCAGAGCGCGTGCTAATAGAATGAAAAAATGGGAAGCTAAACGGGTACGTGCTCACCTCAGTCCTAACATGAACTTGCCAAACTCTCTAGTTTACAGTCCCATTGAGGACTGGCAAAATGATGAGGTTTGGATTTATCTGATGCAATGGGAAAACCCTTGGAATTATAGCAATAAAGATTTATTCGCCATTTATAGAGGTGCATCTGCTGATAATGAATGTCCTTTAGTAGTGGATACAACTACTCCCAGTTGTGGTAGCTCTCGTTTTGGTTGCTGGGTTTGTACATTAGTTAGTCAGGATAAATCACTGACAGCTATGATTCAAAATGATGAAGAAAAAGAGTGGATGCAACCTTTACTTGATTTCCGTAAAGAATTAGATATTGAAGAAAACCGCGATCGCAGAGACTTTCGCCGCAGAAGTGGGGATGTCCAACTATATGAACGTAACTTAGAAGGTGAAGTATCAGTTGAGCCTATTCCTGGACCATATATTAAAGAAGCGCGTGAAGATTGGCTCAGAAAGTTACTCACAGTTCAAAAACAACTCCGAGTTAGAGCACCAGAAAATATGCGTGATATTACTTTAATTACCCCTGAAGAACTGAGTGAAATTCGCCGCATCTGGCTAGAAGAAAGACATGAGTTTGATGACACCTTACCGCGCATTTATCAAGAGGTGACTGGTGAGGTATTCCAAGACCCCCGTCCCGGTGCTGGGTATAGTTTACTCGGTAGTGATGAATGGGTGGTACTAGAAGAAATCTGTGGTGATGATGCTATGCATTTGGAGCTAATGGCGAAGTTATTGGACACAGAACGCCAGTATCGTAAAAAGGGACGACGGGTAGGAATATATGACACCCTAGAAAAATGTTTTGCTACCAGTTCCCGCTCCCCTGAAGAAGCAATTAAAAACGCCCATTTGAAACGTGATTTAAAAACAGCCGTTGACGCAGGTGATATAGAAAGGGTTAAGCAGCTGACTTTAGGTAATGCTATGGATGAACCCAATAAATCGCCATCTTGGGGAAGCATGAAATTTAAAAAGCAAGATATAACAGGGAATTAGTCAAAATCTGTTATTCCCCCATATTCTAGAAACCCACAAATCAATGATATTCCTTGAACTCGTATTACAAAACTTTGGTCCTTACTGTGGTCGTCAGGTAATCAATCTTAACCCAAAAATTGATGGAGAAAATGCTTGTCCCATTATCCTATTAGGGGGAATGAATGGCGGGGGAAAAACTACCCTGATGGATGCAATGCGCCTAGCATTATATGGTCATCGCGCCCAATGTTCCACCCGTGGTAACCTAAGTTATAACGACTTTCTCACCCAATGCGTTAATAGCCACACTCCACCACTGGAAGATACTCGCATTGAATTGGTTTTTGAACATATTGAAAATGATGAGCCAGTAAAATATAGAGTGGTGCGACGCTGGACAAAAGAACCTAAAGATGGTAAAGACCAACTAGGTATTTTAGATGCTCAAGAATGGCTGGATATTGCCTTAGTGAATATTTGGGATGAGTATATAGAAAATCTCTTACCATTAGGAATTTCTAACTTGTTTTTATTTGATGGTGAACAAGTCAAGGAACTGGCGGAGCAGGAAACACCTCCTCCCATTGTGGTTGATGCAATTCGTGGGCTTTTAGGTTTAGAACTAGCTGAACGATTATCAGTTGATTTAGATATTATAGTCAACCGCAAGCGTAAGGAAATCGCTGATACTCAAGACTTGGTGAATTTAGAAGAAATTGAGCAAAAACTGAAGGTACAACTACAGGAATATCATAAAATTGAGCGGCAATTCCAAGAATTTAATCAGACTTTATTGGAAGCGGAGACAAAGCAGCAAGAAGCTTTTGACAAATTCATTGCTGAAGGTGGTAAAATAGCAGGCGATCGCAGTCAGTTAGAAAAACAAAAATATGACATAAATAGCGCCGCGGAAAAGACACGTTTAGCCATGGGTGAATTAGCTGCGGATATCTTACCTTTAGGTTTAATTGAACCTTTACTCCAGGAAACTTATATTCAAGGAGAGAGAGAATTTCGCACTCAACAAGCTAAAGTAGCCTATGATTTACTCTTACAAAGAGATCAGCGTTTAATTGACTTGATTAATCAATTAAAAATTAGCAACAAGCAAGTTGAGAAAATCACAGAATTTATCTCAGCGGAAAATAATAAGATTCAGCAAGATACCATACAAGAATCCTGGCTATTAACTGACTCAGAAACCCTGAATCAATTAGATAATATTATTCATCATTATCTGTTGTATACGAAAAAAGTAACCCAAGATAAGTTAACAGACCTGCACTCCCAAGAAGAAGAAATTATCACCCTAGAAAGACAAATTCAAACCGCTGCATCTCCAGAAGACTATCAAAGATTAGTGGATAACTTACAACAAACACAAAAGGAAGTTGCACAAGCAAAAGCAACTTGTGAAATAACCAAAAGTCAATTAAATCAATTAGAAAGTGAGATTCGTAACACAAAAAAAAGCCTAGAACAATATACAGAAACTAATATTGACCGCAAACATAATGAACATATTATTAACGCAGCCGCTAAAGTTCAAGATACATTAAAACTGTTCCGTGAGAAATTAACTCTGAGAAAACTAAATAAACTAGAAATTGAAGTTACGGAATGCTTTCGCTACCTGCTACACAAATCAGATTTAGTGCATCGGGTCGCCATCGACACCAACACATTCAGCCTATCGCTGTATGATCTGAATGGTAAATCAGTATCCAAACAGAGACTTTCCGCGGGAGAAAAGCAACTACTAGCCATCGCGTTTCTCTGGGGATTAGCGCGAGTCTCAGGCCGTCGCTTACCCGTAGCCATAGACACACCCCTGGGTAGACTAGACTCATCCCACCGGGGAAACCTCCTAGAAAGGTATTTCCCCTCTGCTAGCCATCAAGTTATACTGTTATCAACAGATACAGAAATTGGTAAGCATGAAGTAGAAACACTGAGAAATAATCAAGCGATCGCCCGGGAATACCTCCTCAAGTATAACTCCTCTACCCGTCAAACTACAGTCATAGAAAATCAATATTTTTGGTAAATATGGAATCTCCCATTGAAAGAATCAAACTTTCTCAAACAGCCAAAGAACAACTACTTAAACTTAAACGTAGCACTAAAATTGACCAATGGAACATTTTATGTCGTTGGGCTTTTTGTCGTTCCTTAGCAGAATCTGCCCCACCCTCACCGGTACCAATTCCCCAAGATAGCAACGTAGAAATGACCTGGCGGGTATTTGGTGGCGAAATCTCCGATATTCTTCTGCTCGCCCTGAAGCAACGCTGCCATAATGATGGCTATGGTACAGACAAAGAAACCCTAGCTACGCAATTTCGCCTGCACTTGCATCGTGGAATTGGTTACTTAGCAGGAGACCCAAATATCAAGAAAATTGAAGACCTAATTGAATTAGCAGTCAAACATTGAAAGGATATTAGTTAACAGTCAACAGTTAACAGTTAACTGATATGGCCGAATCTTTAGAAATCGAGCGTCACAGAGCAGCGATCGCTCGTCATGATATATCTCGCCCTGTCCGCTTGGCAATAGACTGGCAAATCCTCAATCAAGAGACTTCATTTTTTGATTATGGCTGTGGCCACGGTGGTGATGTGCAGCGAGTCGCCAAATTAGGCTATAGTAGCGCCGGTTGGGACCCTTACTACTTTCCCAAAGACACCATTAGCGTCGCCGATATAGTCAACTTAGGTTATGTCCTCAACGTCATTGAAGACCAAGAGGAACGCCGCCGAAGTCTGATCCGCGCCTGGGAAATTACCCAAAAAGTTCTAATTGTCGCTGCACAAGTATTAATTAACGCCCCGAGTAAAACCCAACTAGCTTACAGCGATGGTATAGTTACTCGCCGCAACACCTTTCAGAAATATTACGAACAACAAGAACTCAAAACTTACATAGATGAGGTACTGAATGTAGATGCAGTACCAGTAGCCTTGGGTGTGTATTTTATCTTTCGTGATGATGTAGAAAAAGAAAGTTTTAAAGCCATCCGGTTCTTTTCTAGCACTGCTACACCTAGAGTACGTATTCCCAGTAAGCGGTTTGAAGACTACCAGGAACAACTAAAACCACTGATAGACTTTTTTACCAAACGTGGCAGGTTACCTGTAAAAGGTGAATTAGGGAATCAAGAGGAACTACTCACAGAATTTGGTAGCTTCCGCCGAGCCTTTAATGTAGTTTTACAAGTTACCGATGAAGCAGAATGGGATGCGATCGCCTATCGTCGTTCCTTAGACATTCAAGTATATCTTGCCCTCAGTCACTTTGATCAACGTCCCACATGGCACAAACTACCCCCAGAAATGCGCCAAGACATCAAAGCCTTTTTTGGTAGCTACGAAGAAGCTTGTCAAGTAGCTGACCAAAAGCTTTTCAGCTTAGGTAATCCCCAAGTTATCCACAAAGCCTGCGAAAAGAGCAAAATTGGCAAACACACACGGGGCGCACTTTACGTTCATGTGTCTGCCCTAGCAGCCCTTGACCCCTTACTACGAATTTATGAAAGCTGTGCTAGCCGCACCATCGGGCGTGTAGACGGAGCCACATTAATCAAATACCATCTTGACAAGCAACAAATATCTTACTTATTTTACCCACAATTTGACATTGATCCCCATCCAGCCTTAACAGCCAGTATTACCATTGACTTAAAAACCCTATACATCACTCACCGAGATTATGCAGATAGAGCCAATCCGCCCATTCTGCACCGCAAAGAAACCTTTGTAACTCCCAATTACCCACACTACCAACAATTTGCCCAACTCACCCAACAAGAAGAAGAATTAGGATTACTCAAGCAAAAAAGTGACATTGGTACCCGTGCAGGTTGGGAAAAATGCTTGGCTGCACACGGCGTAACAATCACAGGTCATCAAATTCATCAACTCAAAGAATTTTAACTAAATTCCATGTTTCCTAAGAAAAATACAGCAACTGTGGCAAGATAACTGCAATTGATCAAATTGAGAAAGAACCTAAACAAAATGAACCCCGTGCGATCGCTGGTAAAAGTTTTTGGTAGCCGTAAAATGGCCGCCTTGACATTAATAGGTTTCTCATCAGGCTTACCATTGTTCTTAACCAGCCGAACCCTCCAGGCTTGGATGACTGTAGAACAGGTAGATTTAGGTGCTATTGGCTTATTCAGCCTTGTAGGTCTACCCTACTCCTTAAAATTTATCTGGTCACCCTTGCTGGACAGGTTTGCAGTGCCAATTTTAGGGAGGCGACGCGGCTGGTTAATTACACTGCAAATTGGGTTATTAATTGCCATTGCCCTCATGGCTGGGCAACAACCCAAGCAAGCATTACAATTATTAGCGATCAATGCTGTGGCGATCGCCTTTTTAAGTGCAAGTCAAGACATTGCCGCCGATGCTTACCGTACTGATGTTCTAGAAGAATTAGAATTAGGAGCAGGTGCTGCTGTTTTCGTCTTAGGTTATCGAGTAGCGCTGTTATTCACAGGGTCTTTGGCATTAATCCTAGCGGACAGTTTACCCTGGTCATCAGTTTACCTATTGATGTCCTTGGGTATGGGTATTGGAATTATTGCCACCTTATTTGCGCCAGAACCCAAAGAAACCAGCCCCCCAGAATCTTTATTAGCTGCGGTAATTTTACCCTTTGGGGAATTTTTCCAGCGCCAGGGAGTAATCCGTGGCTATTTTATTCTGCTATTCATCGTCCTGTATAAACTGGGGGATGCCTTTGTTAACAATATGTCTACACCCTTTTTGTTACAAACGGGATTCACCCAAACTGACATTGGCGCAATTCAAGGTGGTATGGGGCTAATTGCTACCATCGTTGGCACCTTAGCAGGTGGAGCAATTTTGAGTAGAATTGGTATCAACCGTTCGCTCTGGTTATTTGGTGTTTTGCAAGCGGTGAGTAACTTAGCTTATTATATCCTGGCTAATCTTGGTAAAAACTACTCGGCTTTAGTGTTAACAATTAACATTGAAAACTTCTGCGGTGGCTTGGGAACAGCAGCCTTTGTGGCATTTTTGATGAATATGTGTAACCAGCGGTTTTCCGCCACCCAATATGCTTTATTATCCAGTTTTATGGCGGTCAGTCGTGATATTCTAGTCGCGGATGCTGGGAATTTAGCAAAAATTACAGGTTGGCCTTTATTTTTCATTATCAGTATGGTTGCTGCTATCCCAGGATTACTTCTGTTACCATTCTTTGCCCCTTGGAACCCTAAACCAGTGGCAATATCCAGACCAGGACTTGAAGAAGATGAGGATTTATGGGGAACCAAATAGTTATTATTGTTGGCACATTTATTCTCTTACTCACCGGCTTGTTACTCGGCTATGTTCTCTCACAGTTAGTTTTAGGATTTCTAGAACTTAACCAACTAACAATCTTCGGAACATTCAGTCTAGTTGTAATCTTTGGTACACTTTATTACGTTTTGTTTTGGCAGCTAGGTCGAGAACAATCACGCTTAAGAGCTCAAAACAGACGAGATGCGGTACAGGAGCAAACAACAACCCTGATAACCGATAGCCATCTCAAAAACAAACTCATTGCTAAATTAGGAGGTGATGTAACCGCTGCTGAACAATTGATTCAACAAGCAAGGGTTAATTATCCGGGAATGCCAGAAAATTGGTACTGTGAGAGGGCTATTGATGATTTGGAACGGGAGCAACGCTAACCAGATTCAAAACTCGATAGAATAAATCAAGCCAATATTCTCAGCAGCCCCAAGATTGCAATTAAACTATGGTGATCATTCGTCAGTATATTGCCCCATTGCTGGTAGTGTTAATCTTTTCATTAGCACTGGTAGCAGTCAGCGCCCGTATTTTCCTACCCTCTGATATGGCAGCACCCGCACCAGTAGAAGAGAATGGGCAAATAGGAACATGGGTGAATGGGGAAGAAGAATTATTTTCTGTTTCACAAACCCCTGGGGTGTGTTTGTCTATTTTACCCCCCGTAACCAAGAATTTAACGGTAACTGAGTTTGTCTGAGGAACTGCTACCGGGCTACTATATTCGTCCCGGTTCAACACAAGAGCGATCGCTGCTGGTCAAGTTTATGCAGCAAACTTACCGGGAACTATTTCCCCAGCAAGACTTTGCCCATCTAGCCAGAACCGTTAATCAGTATTTCTCCCCAGATACACCCTTGTGGTGGGTAGAGTGTTTGGGTGAGGAATCCCCTATTATTGCCTGTCTCTGGGTAGGAAATGCCATAGATCAAGTGCGGGGCGATCGCCATGCTCACATTTTTCTTCTCTACGTTGTCCCAGAATATCGGCGACGGGGTATTGGTACAGCTATGATGAGGTATGTAGAAAATTGGGCAACTCAAAGAGGCGATCGCCAAATTGGTTTACAGGTTTTTCCATCCAACTCAGCAGCCTTCAACCTTTACCATAACTTAGGTTATCAAACCCAATCCCTATGGATGCTAAAATCACTAACTAAAGGTTTGTAGTCAGGAGTCCTAGTTTTATTTACCTTGTAGGTAGTTCACCCCTAAATGATCTAAATATATCTATTTAATGCTACCAGATAAATATATAAATATTCATTATGTATGACGAAGAAGACCTCAGCCTACTTGATGGAGAGGAAGAGCTAGAAAGCCCCCTGGATAACATAGCACCCCTAACCACTGAATCTCAAGGGCCAAAGCCAGATCCAGAGGAAATGCTAGCTCTTTTAGAAAATCATCAACCCCAACAACGGATGCTTGCGGCTCGTGCTTTTTGTGATCTGCAAGATACACGGGCTACACCCCATTTAATTCGCCTGTTAACTGATACCTGTCCCTTGGTGCGGGTGAGTGCAGCCTATGGGATTGGACGCAATCCCAGTCCAGAAGCAGTAGAACCGTTAATAAATCAACTTAACAAAGACTGGAATGGCTATGTACGTAAGGGGGTAGTTTGGGCTTTAGGAAATTGCCGCGATCGCCGTTCTCTAGCCCCCCTAGCAGACGCTTTAAAAACCGACATTTCCGCCGTGCGTTTGTGGTCTGCTAGCGCCTTAGCCCAAATGGCAGATGTTGGATATGAGACTGTTGTGGGAGCAATACCACCAGTAATTGAAGCCTTAGTCCAAGACCCAGTAGCAGCAGTGCGGAGTAACTGCGCTTGGACAATTGGGCAGTTGTGCCGAGAATTACCGTCTAATATTATCTATGCCACAGCGATCGACGCTTTGATTCAAGCCTTCGCCGAAGACAAGGATTTAGGAGTGCGGGAAGACGCCAAAGCCTCACTATTAGGGGTAGGTGACCCCCGTGGCTTACAGCTGATTGAAACCCTAGAACAAGAGGGATGGTTTTGATGGGTGGGGAATGATACTTAAAGCCATCGGTTTGCTGTTTAAGATTTCTGTCTCTGAGCGATTTGCATAAGCAGACGAAGTGCTTCGTTAACCGATTCACTTGTGGGAAAGGCTTGAGCAACGTCAGGTTCAAGTAATACTACATTTGTTCCTGCTGGGTAGCGATCAACATATTTTCCTCTAACACCACCCTGCATCTTGCTAAAGTCATACTCAGGTCTTAAGTCGTCTTCTAGCTCGTGGTTACTCTCCATCTTCATAAAACCTCCGCTCATTTCGGGTTCCTTCTCGTGCGATGATAATCCGAACGCGATCTGCTCGATCTGTATGGGAGACTATCAGGATACGATTAGCACTGGATAATCCAATGATAACGTAACGCTCCTCACCGTAAGAGTGATCTGGGTCAGGGAATGTCACAGATAAAGGATCATTGAAAACAGTAGACGCCTCGTTGAATGAAACGCCATGCTTTTTCAGGTTCGAGTTCGCCTTGTCTGGATTCCATTCAAATTGCATTTAAACAACACTTGCTACTCTACTTGATTTTTACGTAAAACATCGGTGCTTAATAATTAGGTTGCCGACACTGAATATTAGGATCTAAAAGTCGGGAACTAAGGCAAGACTGATATATAAACGAGTCGTTACGCATCTTTTGGATATCCAGTTTAGATTTTTCGATTTTACCATCCGTATATCCCCAATCGTAACATTTACGACTGCGTTCATTTTCATATGTATTGTTAAGTGTACCTCCATTAAAACCCGCCAACCAACCACTGGAGTAAGCTGTTTTTCTAGAGGAATAATTGGGAGCGTTTCGACAACTTTGTCGAGATTCGGCTTGAACTGTATTCATATTCCAGCCAAAGACAGAAACTATGGCGGTGGTAGTCATAAGTAATTTGTACAACTTGTTCATAGTTACCTCACTAGAGGCTAATTCTTAACTTCTACTTATTACTAGAAGCTGAAACCGAGTTTTCGCACCATTCAGTATTAGTATTACTTATTAATAACTTTATTTTCTTATAATTTATCAATATAAAAAAATAACCGCAAAAAATAGCTTTCAGCGTTCTATAGATAAATGCATTGGTTGAACGAAAATACATATAGTCTAGGACTTACGCATTGACAAAAAACATGATCTATGATGGCTAGATCATGCGATCGCTATTAAGATTAGCAAAAATATGCTCACGGACAACAGAAGTAAATAGATTCCTCTGTACTTCATACCAATTGCTAATTATATTT
>NZ_JANQDG010000067.1:0-143054 GCF_029891665.1 Anabaenopsis sp. FSS-46
AAGTATTGAATTAAGACTATTGCCAACGCGAAAACCAAGCAATGATAGCGGTAGTCTTTCTTGTAAATCTTAAGAGAAATATCGCGTCTGGCTAAGGCGTACAAGTCTACCAAGGGATAACCGCTCCCATGCTCCCGTTGAAGTAGAAAGTAAAGTCTAGATTTGTCTAGGTTTTATATAGCAGGTACAAGGGGTTGACCACTCTCACCAGACTTATCCTCAAATATGCCCAAATTTACTCAAAATTGAGCGGTAAAATGCCTTGACAAGGGCGATTAATGAATTTAAAATCGCGCAGAGGTAATAACCACCCCTGGAACTATGAAAATTTCCGGGTATGGCTAGCTCGGTCCAATCCTAAAGCCTGTGGATTAAGTCAGCGCCTTCGCTCTTAAAGTGAAGCAGGAAGATGATTTCGGACTTTTAGGTGAGTTTGAGGAAGTTTAGTAGAGCAGAATAACCACAGAAGTTATTAATGGAGTATCTACTCATCCCCTGACTTCCCCTATCTGGACAAGTTGTAGACAACTTGCGCTAAAACCATCTATACTTGAGCGTTCACTTTAACCATGAGGAGGGAATTATTGCTGAATCACTGAATCTAACCGTGAGCCTGAGAGGCACTCGCGAAGTCCGGGATAACTGTCAGCTATTCCGCCTCACAGGTTTGTTAGACGCATTTTCTGAGCCGACGTTTCGCAAGGTACTGGGCAATAAAATTGATGATGGTCCAAAGCACATTATTCTGGATCTCTCACAAATTGACTTTGTTGATAGCTCCGGTTTGGGCGCTCTGGTGCAACTGGCTAAACAAGCTCAAACCGCCGGCGGTACTTTGCAAATTGTCACAAATGCCCGAGTAACTCAAACGGTCAAGCTGGTTCGCTTAGAAAAGTTTCTAGCCCTGCAAACTTCAGTTGATACGGCTTTAGAAAACATCAAGTAATCTTGATCGCTTTATAGAGGCCGGGGAAATGCCGATATCGTCGATTTGATGCGGAGTAAGACCGAAAAATCCCAAGCTAGAAAGGTGTCTGTCGATGAAACCGGCAGCCTACACTTATCTACAGGAGAGTGTGGGTAATTTACCGAAGCTCAAACATAACCTCTCTCCTGGTGAGAGAGGTTTAACAATTAGCTAAAACAGCAAGAAGGCTCTGGGCTACCGTCAGGAAGGCGATCGCACTCAGTTACACAGGAGTTGACGACACCCCTGTGAACTAATGCCGGAAGCCAGATCACAGGATATGGAGGAAATGAGCAAAATATTTTGTTTGCGCCCATAAATTTGATAGAATAAGTCGGGTAGACCTCACCCCCATCGGTGTCTGAACAGCCTCTGTCCACTAGCATTGCGATTATTGGTAAGCGACTGTATTCCACAGAGTAGAAGTCAGTAGGCACATCTTGATTAATATAAGTCGTATCCGGGTGGGTCATCAGCTCGCGAAGAAGCCAGCATATCATCGGTGGGCAGTGAAATTTGTAGGAAGGTAAGAAATTTACAGTCGGCAATAGGGCATTAAGTGCACTTAAAACAAAGCCCATCGCCACCCAGTCTATGGGAGGCCTAGCCATAGCAATAGCTGGATTGGGTGAGAAGCCTACACTCAATTTCTCAAAGAAATTCAGTTAGGGGAGTATGTCACTGGGTGTCAACCTTGGAAGACATGACGGCTGGTATTGTCACTTTGAGATGCCTATAATATCCCAATAGTTTGATAAAATACATTAATACTCAAAATCAAGTGTGGATCAAAAAGGTTACAATTAGTCGGTAATATTTGACAGTCTCTTTTATGTTCGGTGTACCAACATGGCTGGCTTCAGAAGTCATCAATCTATGAAAGCTCTGTTGAAGATGCCTGCTAACTATAGCCCGTTGAGGAATGATGAATTTGTGACATCACAGGGACAAGAGCTATTAGAAGGGAAAAATGAACCCCCCCCGCCCAGTTCGTCTTGGCATCAAGCACTGTTGGCTACCACCGGGACACTACCTGTGCTTTCTCAGTCACAAATACAACAAATGTCGCCTTTGGCCTTGGCCTATATAGGTGATGCAATTTATGAATTGTATGTTAGGATGTTCTATCTGTTGCCAGTGCAACAGACCAAAACCTACCACTGTTTGGTGGTAGCACAGGTAAGAGCTGAAACACAAGCGCTACATTTGCGATCGCTGACTCCGCATCTGAGTCCAGCCGAATTAGAAATCGTCCGTCGAGGCCGTAATGCTGCTTCAGGACGGACTAAGCGGGTTGAACCCCAAATTTATCAACAAGCAACAAGTTTAGAAACTTTAATTGGCTACCTTTATCTTACGGATTTCCCCCGCTTAACCGAATTGTTGCAAAAACTCCATCTAGAGAAATAGTGAGCGACTCAGTCTCAAGATAGGAAAGTCAGCACTTGGGGTTGACTAAATTCAAAGAACCCCAATCTCCCACTCATAAACTATACCCAAAACTTATATGGCTAACAAACCCAGGAAAGTCCAGACTCCTAGCGAAGCGAATCGCATCAAACCTATAAAATTAAAGGGGAAGCGTGTTATTACTAGTTCGGTGCGCAGTCCCCGCCTCAGTGACAGGGATAAAAAACCTGTCTCCAGAAGCACAAGCCAACATCCCATTAATACCCACTCATCCCCAGTAGCACAATCGCCAGAAAATAGTGATCTCATCTACGGTCGCCATCCAGTTTTGACTGCTTTGGAAAGTGAACGGGGACTGAACCGCATCTGGATTACTACTCGTTTACGTTACGACCACCGCTTTCATCATTTGCTCTTACAAGCGAAGGAAAATGGCACAGTCATTGATGAAGTAGAGCCAAGACGCTTAGACCAAATCACCGATCAGGCCAATCACCAAGGTATTGCGGCGCAAGTAGCCCCCCACGCATATATTGAGTTACCTGATTTAATTGCACAAGCGAAATCTGTAACGGATCCTGTAATTGTTGTGGCTGAGGGAATTACTGACCCCCATAATTTGGGAGCAATTATTCGCACAGCCGAAGCCATAGGCGCTCAGGGTTTGGTGATCCCTCAAAGAAGGGCATCAGGAATTACTTCTACTGTGGTCAAAGTGGCCGCAGGTGCTTTAGAAAACTTTTCTGTAGCTAGAGTAGTTAATCTCAGTCGTGCCTTAGAAGAATTAAAAGAGGCGGGATTTTGGATTTATGGTACTGCTAGCACAGCCAGTGAACCCCTGCATACAGTTAAATTTACTGGACCTATCGTTTTAGTTATTGGTTCGGAAGGCGAAGGGCTGAGTATGCTCACGCAGCGCTCCTGCGATGTCTTGGTTTCAATACCCCTTTTAGGCAAAACCCCTAGTCTCAACGCCTCAGTAGCCGCTGGTATGGCGCTTTACGAAATCTATCGCCAAAGGTCATTAAACACTTTGTACCTAGATAAATTACAAAAACCCCTTTAAAAAAATAGGGGTAAGTTTCCACCCATAGGAATGCTAGATGCGATAAAAGCCAGGTGATAACGAAAATAGATGGGACTGATTCAAACCCAGGTTGATGAGAGAGTGAGGTGTTCATAGAGTCACAAATAGCTTCTCTTCATCTGGACTTTTACTACAATATATGTAGAATATTAACATAATGTAAAAGCAAGATCAGTACCATATCCTTTCCTTTAATATTCAGTACCACATTGATAAATCGGCTACAACTATGCAAACAATTTGGAATAACCTGAAGGAATCATTAACTAATCAGTTCCACAACATGGGTCTAGCCTGGTGGGTGGAAATTGTGACGCAAAATCCCCGGTGTACCTACTACTTCGGTCCATTTTTGAATTCTGCTGATGCTAAAGTGGCAATCAAGGGCTATGTAGAAGATTTGGAGGTTGAAGGGGCACAAGGAATACTTGTGAATGTCAAGCGGTGTAAACCCGGTACTTTAACAATTGCTGAAGACTTGGGGGAAAGGATTGACCGCAAAGTAAAGCCTGTCTTTAGCGGTCAGATATAATCAAAATTCAAGGGCTATCATGGTTCTCAGTCGGTTCCTCTGGGAACTATGCTTTTGGTATTTGAGCTATTCCTAAGCTGACAATTTTATAAACAAACCTATACTTATATAGACAAAAGTTAATTTCTCTTGAGTTAAAAAATCAACTACCTGATATATAATCGTCAGATATGAACTATTGAATTAAGACCATTGCCGACGGGCAAACCAAGCAATGATAGTGATAGTCTAGTTTTGTCTAGGTTTGATATAGCAGATTCGGATTCGACAACGCCGGGATTTGTGTCTTTCGGTATATGACTTGCATGGTGAAAAATCTAAAATAGAATTATGGCAAGAATCCTAATTATTACTTGTAATCACAGATAAACGTAGTTGTAGAGCCATTGTCAAAGATGGAATACCTTCCCATGAGGAATACATCTAAGTTTATCTGTGGTTTTTTCATGAGAATAATAGCGAATCGCGATCGCACAGGGGTGATTAATCAGCAGACCGGCGATACTGGTTTAATTTCCGGTCGGAAAACCTTCCAGGGGATCTTTGGGGAAGGTGTGAAAGTGTTTCACGCCATTAGTGGGTGTTTACTTGTCCCCAGATGCGACTTGCTGAGGAATTATAAAAAGATAACTCTTGGTAATTATTCTAAGATATCCTTAGATAAGTGAGAGAATTGCCAAATAAATTAAGCATGAAGCTGGCAGAACGAGTAAGTAAGGTGACCCCTTCTTTGACCTTAGCGATCGCAGCTAAAGCTAAGGCCATGAAGGCTGAAGGAATAGACGTTTGTAGTTTCAGCGCTGGTGAACCAGATTTTGACACTCCGGCCCACATCAAAGCCGCAGCAGCCAAAGCCTTGGATTCAGGTAAAACCAAGTATGGCCCAGCAGCTGGAGAACCAAAGTTAAGGGAAGCGATCGCCCAGAAGCTGAAAACCGACAACGGTCTCAATTATCAGTCGGAGAATGTGATTGTCACCAACGGTGGTAAACATTCTTTATTTAACCTGATGTTAGCCCTGATTAATCCGGGGGATGAGGTAATATTCGGTGCCCCCTATTGGCTAAGTTATCCAGAAATGGTAACCTTGACTGGTGGGAAGTCAGTAATTCTCACCACAGATGCGACGACGGATTATAAAGTTACCCCTGAACAACTACGTCAAGCAATTACACCCAAGACTAAGTTATTTATTCTTAACTCTCCATCTAATCCTACTGGGATGGTCTACACCCCAGATGAGATTAAAGCACTGGCCCAAGTGATAGTGGATGCAGATATTTATGTAGTGTCTGATGAGATTTACGAAAAGATTCTCTACGATGGCGCAGAACATATCAGCATTGGTTCCCTAGGGGAAAAAATCTTTGAGCGCACCTTGATTAGTAACGGGTTTGCTAAAGCTTATTCTATGACTGGTTGGCGACTGGGTTATTTAGCAGGACCTGTGGAGATTATTCGATCTGCTATTTCTATTCAGGGACATAGTACATCTAATGTGTGTACTTTTGCTCAATATGGAGCGATCGCAGCTTTAGAAAACTCTCAAGACTGTGTAGAATCAATGCGCCAAGCATTCGCCCAGCGGCGACAGGTAATGTTGGATAGACTCAACGCCATTCCGGGATTGAGTTGTAGTAAACCAGATGGTGCTTTTTACTTGTTTCCCGATATCAGTAAAACAGGTCTTAACTCCCTGGAATTTTGTAACGCCCTGTTAGAAACACAGCAAGTAGCTGTCATTCCAGGTATTGCCTTTGGTGCTGATCAAAACATTCGTTTGTCCTACGCCACTGATATGGACACGATTCAAAAAGGAATGGACAGGTTGGAGAAATTTGTGAGTTCCCTGGTTTAATCAACGGTATAACCTTACTCCTAAGTCTACCTCACAAGTTTGGCGGGAGTAAGGTCAAAAAGTGACATATAATTTAGGCTATTTTAAATACTGGCGCTACCTCAAATCAATTAAGTTTAAGTCTTATAACTTACCAGTAAACTACCTACACTGAACCAGCTAAAGCAACTTGTTAACAGCAGCAGTAAACTCTTCATAAGGGGAAACTCCCACAATAGTTTCTGCTAACTCACCATCCTTGAACATTAAAACTGCTGGAATGCTACGCAGACCAAACCTTTTGAAAATTGGCTTGTTATTGTCAACATCTACCTTCACCACCTGAAGGCGACCCTGATATTCTTCAGCGAGTTGTTCCATTAAGGGAGCGATAATACGACAAGGACCGCACCAAGTAGCAGTGAAATCAACAACAACAACTTTTTCAGTACTTAAAAGAGTATCAAATTCACTACCTTCAACATAAGCAACTGTATCAGTGGACATTAATTAAAGTCTCCTATTAAAACTTAGAGTAAAAACCTAACTTTCAAGACTATACTACTTTGTTGCAAGTTAAGAAACCATCATCTATGACTGGCTTCCCATTTTCATATATGAAACAAAATCAAAAGACTATAACTTACTCACAGGTCATACATCTAAGTCATATAATTGATATAGATATTCCCCAATGGCCAGGTGATCCCCCAGTGGAATTTACCACCGTCGCCAACATCCCAGAGGATGGCTATTACCTACGACGGTTGACCATAGGAGAACACAGTGCTACTCACATTAATGCACCCAAAAGTTTTTATCCTCATAGTGCGGGAATTGACCAATACCCACCTGAGTCCCTAGTGTTACCTGCGGTAGTTATCCACATCTGCGCAGATGCAAAGTTAAATCCTGACTACGCCTTGACTGTTGCTGATGTTTTGGCTTGGGAGAAAAAAAATGGTGAAATTCCTCCCAGTAGTTTAGTATTGCTTCATACTGGCTGGGAAAATAAATGGTTAGATAAAAAGCAATTTTTTAACCAAGATCCTCAAGGAAATATGCACTTTCCCGGTTTTAGCTATGATGCAACTGAGTTTCTGTTAGAACAAAGACAAATTGCTGGTTTAGGAACGGATACCCATGGGGTAGACCCTGGACAAGATCACAGTTTTAATATTAACCGTCTGGTATTGGCACAGCAGAGGATTATTTTGGAAAATCTCACCAATTTACAGCACTTACCACCAAAGGGTACTACTTTAATGATTGGTGTGTTGAGGTTGCGGGATGGTTCGGGTTCTCCTGTGGGGGTGCTAGCTTTAGTACCTTAGTGGTTTTTACTTCTATGACCTGGATGGTCATAATTTAGAACCTGTACATAAAATTGCAGGAGCAGTCCAGATTGATTAATCTCGACCACTCCTGCTACACCCCTTGCACAATCAAAAGATACCACTTTGAAAACCGGTATGTGTGCCAAATTGCCAAATAACCGTGTTTTCCCCATGCATTACCTGGGTGAAACACTGGGTTTATTTGTGATTTCTGAAGATGTTGGCTTTCCTGGGTCATATTTTCTCACATAGCTAGAGCGATCGCCTTGAGGACCTAGAGCATCGGAGATTCCTCCTGACTTCCTTCAGCAATCCGTAATATTTATCTTTTAGTGGGTCGTTATAGAATTGCTAAAATATTACTATTACTTGGTAAAAATTTGACAGGTTGAAAAAATTACATGACAGCACCTCAACCGAAAGTCTCGACAAACTCTCAACTTTACGACCAAGATTTTTATCTATGGCTACAGATGACGGCGGAACAATTAAAAGCGGGAAATTTTTCCGTCAAATTATCCAGCTAATGATTCCGGTACAGCCTACATAGATTTTTTTCAATTTGATACCAGGACGAATACGCGCAAAGGAATTATTGCTATAGATTTACAAAGGTGGAAACCATGATGATCAAAAATGAGCAACAGTATCAAAATTCCTTAGCTTGGTTGCAACGCTTTGAACAGTCTATAGCGGAATTGGATAACAATGAACAATTGAAGGCAGAACCAAAAAGGTGGAAACTTCACAGAGATTCATATCAGAGTCAAGTTGACGAGTTAAAGTCAGAAATCACCGAATACGAAAGACTGATTAATTGGGACACCAGTAAACCTTTAAAAATTCAAGTCGATTCTTTAAATAAACTGCCAGATGCTTTAATTAAAGTTCGGTTAGCAGCCAAAATTACTCAGCGAGAACTTGCTGATAGATTAGGAATTGCTGAACAAAGAGTCAAGGAATATGAGGATACAGATTATCAATGTGCCAGTTTTGTAGAAATTCTCGAAGTCAGCACCGCTTTGGGTGTCGAATTTGAAACGGCAACTGTGCAAGTAGATTTTGCGGAAATAGAAGCAGTTAAAAAAAGCGTGGATAAATGGCGCAAAGAAAAAATGAATATTAAAACTAAAGCCTCATAAGTATGGTTGACATTTTAATTAATAAGTTCAAAATTATATGATGGGGACTTAGAGGATGTTTGTCAAGTCATGATTAGTGTATCTAATATTTTTAGATCCCCCTAAATCCCCCTTGAGAAGAGGGACTTTGACTCTATTTCCCCCCTTTTTAAGGGGGGTTAGGGGGGATCAATAAGTGTCTAAAATCACCTGATAAAACTTATCAAATATCCTCTTAGACCATCGGAGATTCCTCCTAACTTCCTTCAGCAATCCGTAATATTTATCTTTTAGTGCGTCTTTATAGAATTGCTAAAATATTACTATTACTTGGTAAAAATTTGACAGGTTGAAAGAATTACATGACAGCACCTCAAACGAAAGCTTCGATAAACTCTCAACTTTACGACCAAGATTTTTATCTATGGCTACAGATGACGGCGGAACAATTAAAAGCGGGAAACTTTGCCGAAGTTGACTTAGCCAATTTAATTGAAGAAATTGAATGTATGGGGAAAAGTGAAAAAAGAGCCTTAGAGAGTAATTTAATTGTTTTATTAATCCACCTACTCAAATATAAATACCAGCCGGAGAAACGCACTAATAGTTGGTTATCTACTATATATGAGCATCGGCGGAGATTAAATAAAAATTTGCAAGATAGTCCAAGCTTGAAAAAATATCTTGGGGAAATCTTGGGAGAATGTTATCAAGATGCACGTCAACAAGCAGCCCTAGAAACAAGTTTACCCCTTGATACCTTTCCTCTAGAATTTCCATTCACCACCGCACAATGTTTACATCAAAACTTCTTACCGGAATAACTGGCGCGTGATATATCCCACATTTAATTACCGGGTAGATTAGGGCTTCCCTAACCCACCCTAGATCATTTTGTTAACAGCACCTACAGACCCAGTAATTCTTGTCTACGTCTCTCCCGTTCCTGTTGCTCAACTCTTGCACGTGCTTCCCTGTATTCTGCGATTGCTGCGTTGGATTGTTGCGATAGATTGCGACGCAGGTTTCTAGCATTATCTTCATCTCCTAAAAGGGACATCACTTGTCTTCTTTCTGATTTGTCAAGGGTGAGAAACCATTTCATAAAGGCTCTTAAAATCACTGTTTGTGAACCTGATACTTCATCATGGGCTACCACACAAGAGGGACAAACATAAATTAGGTAATCGAAGTCCCACGAAGTGTCCGAACAACAACGCAATTTCACGCCTGCAGCGATAGTATACCTAGTTGAGGAGCATACATCACTAGAAGCATCCTCAGAAATCAAACAGTCTAATAAACCCCTCAGTCCGTACTTATAGCGCGCCGCCAGTAGCCCAACAACTACAGACCCAGGATACCCACGTATGATTTCTCCCCCGGAACTCAGCCCAGGAAATTGCTCCAAAACTAAGGAGAAATGATATCGTTCCCTGATACATAGTTCAATAAATGCGTTTCCAGTCGAAGACTCCCTACTTAACCTTAATAACATTTGCTGATAATACCTTCGAGAAACCGCATCTTTCTGACAACTTTTTGCCACCTCAGCCAAAGTCGTCATATTCACTTGGGCGTGACTTTTGGTGGGTGTTAATAATAAAGCCGAGCCAGCAACCACTAAAGTAATTAAGGTTTTTACCGTCAATTTCACGATCAATTTCCTCCTCTTATGACCTGTTCTAATTTATCGGAAGCTCTGGGAATAGGATGTGTAGATTCCCAAGGTTTATTCACATCAACTACATGATGATGATGACCAGACCCAGCATTTTGCTGTTTTCTCCTTTCTATTTGTGGTGGGGGTGGTAGTTGTGGTTTTTTGGGAGTGGGGACATTTGTTGTTTGTCGGCTTTTTTGAGAACCTGGTTTAGCTTTTTCTGGTTGAATTACTGCTTTTTGGGGTTGTTGTTCTCCCATTGCAGCCCGCTTTTTCTGTTCTGCTAATTTAGCCGCCTGACGTTCCTTTTCTCGCCTCTGCTCATCAAGTTTTTTTTGTGCTGCTATGGCGGCTTGTATTTGTTGTTCAGCTTTTAAAGCAGCCGCACGTTTTTGTATTTCTATTTCTTGAGATGCAGTTACATTTACAGGAATTTGGGTAATTTTGGGTTGAGTATTTGGTGTCGGTTGAGTAATGGGAATAACTGGGGATGTATTAGAAATACTAGGACTGAATCCAGGGATTTTTTCTTGAGGTATAACTGTATTTTGATGATAAGGTTTCAAGAAAGTAGCAATAGCCAAACATCCCACACCTAAACCAATACTCCATTGCCAATATTTTACCCAGTTTTGAGTTAGTTGACCTGTGGCGTTATTCGATTTACTCAGACCAATGGAAACAGTGGGTAAAGAACTATGGTTTGATTGACTTTTAGTGGTGTTTATGGAAGTATGAGGTTTATTTAGACTTTTTTCAATTGCCTTCAACCTCTGCAAAATTACCTGTGTATTCTCAGGGCGCTGATTTGCAGTTGGAGCCGTTAAATGATCTATTAAATCTGCTAACAGCACAGAAAGATTAACGGCATATTTTCGCCAATGTAACTCATTATTGAGAGGATCATAAATAGCCTGATCCTGGGGTTGTTTACCGGTGAGCAAAAATATAAAAGTCCGTCCCAGTGCGAAAAAATCTGACTGTTGTACTGAATAACCGTTTTGTTGTTCTGGGGGTGAATAGCCCTGTGAAATAATTCTCGTATGGGAATTTCCTTCTAAAATCGTGGTTGTGATTTGTCGTACAGCACCAAAATCAATTAAAACCAGTTGCCCACTGGGTCGCAGCATGATATTTTGGGGCTTAATATCACGGTGAAAGTATTGATAGCCATGTACTAAGGCCAGAATTTCGACAAGTTGCTTCAGCCAATCAAGAGCTTGAGTTTGGGTAATTGGTTGATAATCACGGGAATCCATCCACTGCTCTAAATCAACACCTGAAATTTTCTCCATTACTAAGCAGTGTAATGGTACTTGGCTATTTCTAGGGAAAAAAGTAAAGTAACCATCCTGGTCTACTCTAGGTATACCTGCACTCTGAAGCTGAGTTAAAACTTTAGCTTCTTGTTGAAACAGTTCCACAGCTTTGGTGTTATTTTCAGTCAGTACCTTTAATACTTTAGTTTCCCCACTGTCATCAATTTCAAAAGTGTTACCAAAACCACCTTGACCTAGTTGTTTAACTACACGATAGCGATTTTTCAGGATTAATTCTGACCCACAGTTACGGCAAATACGATGATGAGCATTTGCTAGATCAAAGGGTTTGGGACAGTGGGGATTGATACAATAACTCATGTGGAAGTCAACCCCAGTAATAAGAGAGTTTAATCCTTGCCAGATACATTCGTGCCCTAGACAACTGAGTACTGATTTATTTTGCCATGATTTGATTAATGCTCAACCAAATTCCGTGATTAAAATTACTTATATTAAATTTTTCTGCCCAATTGGGGCGTTTATCCATTACTTGTTTTTGGCTTTCTCAATCTTCTTTGTCTCTAATCCCCATTTGCATAGAGTGTAAACACTTATACATTTTATTGATAAATTGACACTCCCCCGTCTAGAGGCACGTGGGCTTTATGCTGTGGTTTTTTGTAAAATGGACGGAGTAAGTTGTCAGTTGACAATTCACTCAAGAAATGATTACTTCTGAGGAGAGAGTAATACTTAAATGAGAGAATATGAATTTACTCTGAAATTCAAACTGCCAAATCCTATGACTGATACTGGTATGTTTGTCGATGCCCTTTATGAATCGGGCTGTGATGATGCTATTATTGGCACTGGGACAAAGGGTTTTATCGCTCTTGATTTTATTCGTGAAGCACCATCGGCCTATGATGCAATTTCTAGCGCCATAAATAATGTCAGAAAGGCTATTCCACAAGCGGAGATTGTCGATGCTTCACCCAATTTTGTTGGTGTGACAGATGTAGCGAAGCTTTTGGGATGCTCTCGACAAAATATTCAAAACTTACTATCAAAAAGCATTTCAGACCCTCCCCCTGCTATCTACGGAGGGTCGCAGTCTGTCTGGTATCTCCTTGATATCCTTACCTGGCTGATTGAACACAAGAACTATCAAATCGACGAATCTTTGGTAGAAATTGCTAAAACCACTAAGAGTTTAAATCTTGTCAAACAATTGGAAATGCTCGACTCTGACACGCACAGAAAATTTCAGGATCTTGTTTGTGCTAAAAAATAAATATTTAGGCTTGTCAATTAATAAACAAGGTATCAATGTGTGACTCATATCTTGTTTTCTTCCTTGGTGCGAAAAAAAGGGAGGAGCAAAACGCCCATCCCCCAAAAAGCAACTAGTTAATTAAGATTAGGTTCCAGACTGCCAAGAATTGATATACTCAACTTGCCCAGGAGTTAAGCTATCAATGTAAATACCCATAGCTTGCAACTTCAAACGAGCAATTTCTTGATCAACTTCTACAGGAATAGAGTGTAACCCAGGCTCTAATTTACCTTGATTCTTCACCAGGTATTCACAAGCTAAGGCTTGGTTAGCAAAACTCATGTCCATAACGGCGCTGGGGTGTCCTTCCGCAGCAGCGAGGTTAACTAAACGACCTTCACCTAAGACAATTACAGATTTACCACTGTTGAGTATGTACTGTTCGGTGAAGGGACGGACTGTTTTAATTTCTTTGGCTTGACCGGCTAAATATTTGAGGTCAATTTCAATATCAAAGTGACCGGAGTTACAAACGATCGCACCATCTTTCATGATATCGAAATGTTCGCCTCGAATCACGTGTTTATTACCGGTGACAGTAATAAATAAATCGCCTTCGGGCGCTGCTTCGGACATGGGTAATACCCGGAAACCATCCATAACCGCTTCAATGGCTTTGATGGGGTCAATTTCGGTAACAATGACGTTAGCGCCTAAACCACGGGCCCGTAAAGCAGTACCTTTACCACACCAGCCATAACCAGCAACTACGATAGTTTTACCAGCTAATAAGATATTTGTCGCCCGGATAATACCATCTAGGGTTGATTGACCTGTACCATAGCGATTATCGAAGAAGTGCTTGGTGTCAGCGTCGTTAACATTCATGGCGGGGAACGTAAGAACGCCATCGTTGAACATGGCGCGTAACCGCACGATTCCGGTGGTGGTTTCTTCGGTTGTCCCAATTAAATCGCCAATTTGGTGTTGACGGTGTTGCACTAAATCGGCAACCACATCACTACCGTCATCAATGATAATGTTGGGGCGATGATCTAAGGCGATTTGCACATGGCGGTTATAGGTCGCTGCGTCTTCGCCTTTAATGGCAAATACGGGAATTTCGTAATCGGTGACTAAGCAAGCTGCTACGTCATCTTGAGTTGATAAGGGGTTACTGGCGATTAAAACTGCATCAGCACCGCCCGCTTTGAGGGCGATCGCTAAATGTGCTGTTTCTGTGGTCACGTGGGCGCAAGCTACAAGGCGTAAACCAGCAAAGGGCTTTTCTTGCTCAAAGCGATCGCGTATCTGCTTTAATACTGGCATTTCCCGCCCAGCCCAGTCAATACGCTGTCTTCCCAAGGGAGCTAGGGCGAGGTCTTTAACCTCGTGCTTTAGTCGGGGAGAAGTTGCAGTCATTAAAAATTTCCTCAGAAAAATCAAAAAAGTTACGTAAAAATCACGTACCTTACTAGGGTATTGTACAGCTGATGATTTTGGCTTGTATTCACCAACAACCTTGTTAATTGTACTTTGTTCTAGGTTGACATTGCATGGTTTTCAGGTTAACCTCATCCCTAATTTTTGTGAGGAGTGGATCAAGATCATCTGTTACTTTAGGGAGGTATTTGAGTGCGCTTTCAAATTTTGGCGATCGCCAAGCAAGTCCTATGGTCAAATTTTGGTTATTTTGAGCATAAACAGACACTTTTAGGCGAAGGTCGCCTTAGTAATACCCGCAGTGCTGCCAAGCACAAATCAGGTAACAAGGTATCTGATCCAGCCTCTCTCACACCTAGACAGGGGGTATCATCCAAAAGAATTTTAGCTAGAGGTATGATAGTGACAATTGCCAGTTCAATGGCGATCGCTGTTGTTTCTATACCAAAAGCCTCCGCTCAACTCCCCATTTTGCCTTTTCTACAATCTCCCAGTACAACCGGTAGTGATGCAGATAATAGAATTGTGTCTGGCTGGATTTATCTAGATGGTTACCCAGTATTTCAAATAGCAGCAACCAGAACGAATTTTCCGGAGCGTTCCCGGAATATACAACAAAATCTCAATCAAATCCGCCAAAATTACCTAAGTTCCTCTGAACGAAATATTAACATTGAGACAGAGATACTGAATAACTCACCAGTAATTTATGTCAATGGTCAATACCTGATGACTGTGACAATGGAAGATGCCAGACTACGAAGAGAAGAACCATCTGTATCCGCAGTTCAAATTACCGAAGAGTTAAAAAAAGCCTTGCAACGAGCAGGTAAAGAGCGCACAACTGAAATTTTAATCGATCAAGGTAAGGTTACAGTTGGGGTGGGAGTGTTAATGATTGCGTTGAGTGGGGGAGTCTATTACCTTCAACGCCGTTTAAAAGAACATTCGCAACACCCCATCCTACCCATAGCAGATAATGCTCAACAGCTAACCACCCAACTACATCAACAGCAAGATCGAGATATTCAAGAAGTTAAAACCAGACTGTTTCAATTAACTCAAACCGGGATTTGGTCTGGTGGATTTCTGTTCATATTGGGTCTATTTCCTTATACCAGAGTATTTCAGGTAGGTATCATTACAGCTGCTCAAATTCCTATAGCATTGGTCGTGATCATAGTAGGAGTTTATGTCGCCACCCGGTTCACCTATGCGCTGATTGACCGGTTGACCTCGACTTTGATCAGCACTGGTGTTTTATTAAATACAGAAGCTTCCAGACGGATGGAACTACGAGTTTCTACATTTTCCGGTGTGACTAAAAGCATTATCACTGGAATTTGGTTAGTGGTCGGCATCTTACTATCTCTGCTGTCCTTGGGTATAGATATTGTTCCCCTGCTAGCAGGTGCGGGTTTAATTGGTGTGGCTGTGTCTCTAGCTTCCCAAAGCTTAATTAAAGATGCGATTAACGGTTTTCTGATCATTTTTGAAGACCAGTATGCTTTGGGCGATGTGATTGCTGTGGGGGATGTAGGAGGATTAGTAGAAAATCTCAATCTGCGGGTTACCCAGCTACGGGATGCCGAAGGGCGTTTGATTACGATTCCCAATAGTGAAATTAAAGTGGTTGCTAATCTTTCTAGCCGTTGGTCACGAGCCGATTTAACTATTCCAGTTGCCTATGAAAATAATATTGATGATGCCATGGAGTTGATTAAACAGGTAGGCTCGCAGATGAATCAAGATCCTCTCTGGAAACCTCAAATACTGGAAATGCCTCAAGTTCTAGGAATAGATAACTTTGGCGATCGCGGTTTAATGATTCGTGTGTGGATCAAGACACTACCACTTAAACAGTGGGATGTGGGGCGCGAGTTTCGTCGGCGCTTAAAAATCGCCTTTGATCAAGCTGGATTGTCAATTCCTGTACCTCAACAAGGTATTTGGCTGAATCAAGGTGAATTGCCGCACTCAAAAATCAATGGCAAATCTGAGTGATCAAGTAATTCACAGATCCCCGACTCTTTGCAAAAGTCGGGGAGTCAGTGTCTTCTGTACCTATATGATTTATTAGTGAGCAATTAAATAATTCAACGGTGGCTAAGAGTACTTTTTATACTAAAACTTATAGAAGACAAATTAGAACATTTGTACTATAATAGATTGCAGCGCGAATATTGCCTAACAAAGAGCAAAGGTTTGCTGCAACAGACTTCTGGAAGATGGATTTAAGGGTTAGTCCAATGATCAAGCATTATATTCTCAACCTCGATCCGACTGCCCGGCACGAATGGGACAGGTGTACTTTACGTGACCCACTGACGGCGAAACGTCCGGATATTGCTCAATTAATAGCTGAAGCTGTTGGTAATGAAACTGGTAGTTATTTAGTCAGTGTGAATATCGAAGTGCAAGTTTTAGAGCAAGCTGTAGCGCCACCATCCGAACAACTGTCACGACCATTCCCAGAAATAAACATCCCCTCACAAATGCGAGAAGTGGCGTAGTAAAATAACGTAAAAATTACGGGAGCGACACAAACTTATACCGATTGTCCCACCCTGTGGGACAATAGTTGAGCTATTTGCTGATTAATAGCTTTGATATCAAAACGCTGACAAGCCATCTCCCTGGAGTAACTGGCTATACTGGTAGTGATTTCTGTCTTTTGAAGACAGGTATTAATCACCTGTGCTAATTCCTCTGGTAAACCCGGTGTCACCAGAAAACCGTTAACGCCATGTTCTATTAATTCCATCGCCCCCCCAGCTTTTGCAGCTACCACAGGCCTACCGCATAACATAGCCTCAACAATCACCCTCCCAAAAGGCTCTGGGGCTATGGAGGTATGTGCTACCAAGTGACACGCTCCCATTAGCTGGGGGACATCCCCACGAAATCCTAAGAATTTGACCCGGTTTTCTAGTCCTAACCTTGTGACTTGTTCATGGAGTTCTTGGACATAATCTTGTTCACCAAACAGAGCATCACCAACTAAAATTACTGACACTTCTGGCGGACATTGAGACAAAGCGGCGATTAAAATATGTTGACCCTTCCAAGGTGCAAGCCGGCTGAAGTGTCCAACTATAAATTTTCCTTCTAGTCCTAACTGTTGCCGTAATTCTTTAACTACAGATGGAGAGCTTTGATAATTTTGAGACTCAAAACCATTATAAACAATTGCCGTCAGTTTTGAGTTTCCTCCTGCTTGGATAAATGCCCTTTGACTAGCTTGGGAATTAGCAATTACTAATGAGGCAAAACGATTTGCTAACGTAACAGCAATCCGCAGGTTAGTTCGGCTAAAATGTTCTGAGGAAAGAATATCATGTAAATGATAAACCAAGGGACGACGGGCTAAAAAGCTAGCCAGTGCGCCAATAACTAAGGCTTTTTGTGTATTGGCGTAGATGAGATCATATTTCCTTGCTGTTTGTACCACTTTAGCTAACAGTGGTATAAGTTGTCTAAAACTAGCCAAAGCTTGTAGAAAATTGCTTTGTTTATAAACTGGTATTGTTTCAGTGGCGAAAACTTTTACCGGGATATGATGCTGCTCAAGTAAGTTTGTCAAAGGGCCATCTGCGAACAAACCGACTAAGGCTTGTTGTTTATAGGGTTTAGCAATATCTATTAGACAAAGTTCTGCACCGCCAGGTTTACCACTTTGGTCTAAAAATAAAATTTTCATAGAAATATCTGATTATTGATAAAGTTATTAAAGCTCTTCTGTGTCGGCAATTAGAGTTGATATAGAACATAAATACAGCACATTTCATCTGAGTAGGTACAAGGGCGGGCAAGATGCCCACCCCACAAGATTTATGATCTTTATGCTCGATACTACCTCCGGCTGATTTGAATTTCAAGGCCGATTTAAAGACATAGAGAAATTGGATCTGCAAACTACATCTACAGCTAAATTATTGACTTTTATCGTACCATTTAACTGTTCAAATATGTATGTTGCTACAACTGTTTCTGAGCATTTATTATGCCACCAATTTAGTGATTTTTGGTGCATTTCTTCCATAAGTTGTGGATTGTGTAATAGTTGTTTTAAGACTTTTGACCATTCGCGCCCATCTTTAATTTGAATTACAGGTGCTCCATCTAAATACCAGCGAGAAGGTAAAGCTTCTGTGACTAGGACACAACCATATTTCATCCCTTCAAATAAGCGCGTTGTTTCAAAAGATGTGCCTCTAGGAACAAGACATATTTTTGTATCCATCATAATTTCACTATAGCTGCGCTCATCTTCGCGAGTTCGGTCGTGAAAGCCAGCGGTAATCCCTAATTCAACTCTAAAATTTTGGTTTTGGCGTTGGAATTTGATGACGTTTGAGATCATCAGTTTCCGTGCTAAACTTTTGGGAGTTCCTAACCAACGCTTAAAACACCATATCGGATAATTTACGTGGACAACACTACCAGAAAAGTAAGTATCATATAGACGTTCTTGGAGAGGCTTGATAGGTAAATGTTTAGAATTATTATACCCTAGAGGAATATCATAAATTTGAGTTATTTTACCTTTACCTAAGAACCAACTTTTGAAGTTTTGAAATTGATAGTTGACTAAGCCGGGTAAGCAAACAAATAAAATTCTGATAAATTGAATTAATGTCAGTAAGTTGAGCCAAGAAGGCTGAAGTATAGGATTACATCCTAAAATGGGGCGGGTACCTATACACTTAAATACAGCTTTTACTTTATGAAAATATTTTGGTATACGATACCATTCGTCTCCGATGATCAAAACAACCACATTCTCACCGTAGGAGGGGATTTCATCCATTGCATCCCAGGTGACGTAAAATACTAGACCAGTTAGAGTCGAATTTTCTTCTATGGCTTGAAATACTTTACAAACATAGTCAGCCAAGCTAAATTTAATTGGTGGATTGGTCTGGTATATATCCCAAGGAATTGGTTTTTGACCTTTTTTGATGTAGATGTAGTATTGATTAGCTAGTAAAGTATTCACAACCATGGTGCGCTCTGGGGTGTAGTATGTAAGGATTTCTGGTTACAGTGATTTGAATTAGGGATTTTGCAGCAGCAATTATTATTTTTTTGTTGCTTTTAAGCCAAGATAATTTGACGCACTTGTTGAGCGATTTTTTCCCAATTGAAGTTAGTGACAGCATACTGAAGACAACTCTCACGCGAAGGGGTTGATATTTGTCCTAGTAATATCTCTTCTAATTTTTCAGCAATAGCTGAAGCTGTGTGAGATGTGGTAATTAATTCTGGGGAAAACGGTTGTAAAATTTCTGGCATACCACCCACTGGTGTACACATAACTGGTGTTCCACAGGCTAAAGATTCCACAATTGCTAATCCAAATCCTTCAAAAGATTGGCTAGGTATAACAGTTAGGTTAGCTGCTTGGTAAGCTACAGGTAACTTTTCGTCTGGCAAAAAACCTAAAAATTTGACATGGTTTTCTAAGCCTAAATCTTTAACTTGTTGTGTTAGAGATTCTTGCATATGACCCCGACCTGCGATCGCCAACCAAACATCAGGTATTTTTGGTCTAATAATCGCCATAGCGGCTAATAATTTATCTACGCCTGTGCGATGAACTAAACGCCGGGATGTAAATAAAATGGGGCGACTTTCTGACCAGCCTAGCTGTTGACGGGCTGCTTTTTGCTCTAAGCTGGGTTGGAATTTATCGATATTAACACCACCGGGTATAATATGAATTTTATTCCATGAAACTTTATATTCTCTATGTAGAATATTAGCAAATGCTTGACTGAGAACAATAAAGCGATCGCAACGGTTATAAGTTGCTTGTTCTATCAGCCATCGCTTCACAAAAAAACTGAATTTATTACTAACTGTTTCCTCCTGACTTTCAGAAGCCCATGGTCCATGAAAGTTAAAAGTTATGGGTACGCCTTTGGGTAAAAGATCCAAAATTGGAAAGCTATATAATGCAAAATGGAGATTAACAGCATCCGGTTGACTAACTCGTGTTGTTTTGAAGTTATTACGAATAGTTGCTAGTCGTTGCAAGATTCCCTGATTTGGATCGGCTAAGTTAGTCAACTTTATGGGTAAATTTAGTTTAGATTCTGGTAGACCAACTCCGCACAGTTCCACTTTGTCTTGATTGGCTGCTAATGTATGAGTCAGTTCATAAATGTACCTTTCTAATCCGCCGGGTTTTTGAGGAAACCAGCCTGTTCCCACTGTGATAATAGATGCAGGTGTTGTTTGAGATTTTTCTTTTTTACTTTCCACCTACTACTTAGCTCCTATGATCTAGATGGATGCTATTCTTACCTCCTGCTATTATCTAAAGAATCAGTCATTTTCCTACTCTAGTCTATAGAGTCTTTAAGTATGTGTTTTTTGCATGAATATTCATTTTTGAATGGGGATTATTTGTTATGAAATAAGATATTTCATAATTGAACTGATATAAATTCTCTATGATGTATCACAGATTTAAACTTGTAAATTTTGTATCTATTATAGCTGTAGTCATAATTTTGACTTCTCTGGTATTTGCCAATCATGAGGTTAATAGCAGAACCCCTCAACGGACATATCAAACCTCTTGGATTGGTAATACCTTTGGTGGTGGAGAAAAATGGGTACAAAATTATATTCAGGCCATGTATGTTGCACCCAATGGTACAGTTTATACTAATAGTCTCTGGGATGAAGCAGGTAGAGAGGCGGGAATATACAAAGATGGTGATGTGATTGGGAGATTGGCGGATCTTCACGGTTGGGGTCGTCTCGGAGGACAGGCTGTGACAGCCAATGATAAATATGTTTATATTGGCATGCGCCAAGATTTTGTGAATAGGAAAGATCAAGACTATCCCCCAGAAGGGACAACTTGGCATTGTGTCAGACGCTACCACTTATCTGGGAAATCAGCACCCTTTGCTCAAGGACGTGGCTGGGATAAAAGTATGTTAATTGTCAGTAACCAAAGTCCAGTTACTGGATTAGCAACTAGGGGAAATGAATTATATGTTAGTGATGCTGCTACTAACCGTCTGCGTGTGTATAATACAGAAACCATGCAGGAAATACGCAGCTTTAGCGTTGGTAGTCCGGGGGGGATAGCTGTTGATAGACAGGGTAACCTCTGGATTATTAAAACCAAACATGGGAGTAATCCCGCGAAAATTGTCCATTATTCCCGGGAAGGAAAGCGGTTACCCCAGGAAATAACCAATATTGTAGAACCCAGTGCGATCGCAGTTGATCTGCAAAACCGAATTTTGGTAGGAGAAAATGGTCCTCGTCAGCAAGTGCTGATTTACCAAGTTAAAGATCAACCTGTTCTGGTGAGTACCTTCGGTACTCCGGGGGGAGTTTATGCGGGTGTTAGTGGTGAAATCCAAGATTTAAAACTGTACGGTTTGACGGGAGTCGGTACAGATTTTGCAGGTAATATCTATGTAAATAGTAATGGGTTTAACAACTCAGGTACAGATTTACGCAAGTTTTCATCATCAGGAAAATTATTATGGCAGTTAATGGGATTGATGTTTGTTGATAATGCTGATGCTGACCCCACCAGTGATGGAGTACGCTTATTTACCAAACAAGAAGAATTCTTGATGGATTATAGTCAACCTGCGGGTAAGCAATGGACTTATAAAGCCTACACCTTAAATCCTTTCAAATATCCCCAAGATCCACGGTTACATACCTCCCCTGATGCTACTTGGGTGCGTCGTATCCAAGGGAAACCGTTTATTTTCCTGGTTGATATGTATGAAAGTTTTCTGCAAATTTATCGCTTTAATCCTCAGACGGATGGTAAAATCGCGATTCCGTCGGGAATGTTTGTGGGAACTCGTGGGGGTGGGGGAAAATCAATTCTGGGAAATTGGCCTCCTGATCAGCCACAAGAGGGAGAATGGATTTGGCGCGATCGCAACAATAACGGTAAGTTTGATCGCATCGAATACGACAACACCAAAGATTATCCCTACATTGGGGGATGGTGGGTAGATACTCAAGGGGATGTGTGGAAAACCGTACGAACTAAGGAGGGTATCCGACACTATCCTTTGCAGGGACTAGATGACCATGGTAACCCCATCTATACCTACGCATCCATGGAAAAGGAAGCAACCCCGACTATGTTTACCGATTTGCGGCGGATTGAGTATTTACCCGAAACCGATACCATGTATTTATCAGGCTTTACGCTAGATCATCCAGCGGTTGGAGATGATACTAAAGTTGTGGGTTCTGAGATTGTGCGTTTTGATAATTGGAGTCGGGGAAATAGAACACCCCGTTGGCGGATAGTAGTTCCCTACGATAATACCGGTAAACGTGAAGTTTCTACCTCAGCCATGAGTGTAACGGGTGACTATGTTTTTGCTGTGACGGGGAAAACCGCAAAAGTATATATATATAATGCCAGAACCGGGGCGTTTGTGAAAAACTTAACACCCGGTCCAGAAGTTGCATCGGAAAGTGGTTGGATTGATATCCCCTATGGGATTCGTGCTATGCGACGAAATAATGGTGAGTATCTCCTATTTGTAGAAGAAAATGCCAAAGGTAAAGTGATTATCTATCGCTTCAGACTGTAACTATATCATCTAAATGGGTTTCTGGACATTCTCTAGTCACCCATTTTTTTTGTTTGTGTTAGTCCTTAACTTGATTTTAATAATGCTTTTGTTCCTGACTCCCCTAATGTTTTTAATTGGCGTTTAATTTGCCAGAGTAATAGCCCGAAAATAGCTATATGTCCCATAATTGCGATCGCATTAGTTATGGCAGC
Source organism: Anabaenopsis sp. FSS-46 (assembly GCF_029891665.1). Classification (NCBI taxonomy): domain Bacteria; kingdom Bacillati; phylum Cyanobacteriota; class Cyanophyceae; order Nostocales; family Nodulariaceae; genus Anabaenopsis; species Anabaenopsis sp. FSS-46. The sequence goes on from NZ_JANQDG010000067.1 coordinate 22,727, forward strand.
AGTTTCTGAGGATATAATTAGCAGTCCTGGTGCGAACACAGAAAACAATAGTGAAGTGTGAGCAGAGTCCGGAAAAAGCATTGTGAGCAAAACCACTGGTACGATCATCACAGCAGCTAAAATCACATTAGTCCATAACAACCGCTGCCCATTTTTCATCAATAAAAGTAATTGTGCTAAGGCTGCATGAATTATTATTAGAGTAAATGCAAAAGTTAAAGCAAGAAAAATATTTAACTTATACAATATAGGCTCTGATAAGGCTAAAATGAGTATACTGCTACCGATGACATAAATTATAGCATTGATGGCGATCGCCAATATATTGGGACTTTTTTCACCCCAAATTAAATCTTTGATTGATTTGTGCTTTCCAGGATAAGTATGACTATAAACGTGCTGATATCTCGCCCACTCTTGAATTGTTTGCCGATGGGGTGTTAATGCAGCAATCAGATATAAAAATAGCCAGAAATTGGCAAACATTAACATTAAAATTTCAATATTATCTTTATTAAGATATGTCAAGTCTTGCCAACCAGCGGCTCCTACAGTTAGGATAGTAAAACTACTAGTTAATAGATAACTCTGCTGTTTACTTAACATGGTAGTATGGCATAAACTATAGCAACGCTTGAGAGATTGCCATAAAAAGTAAGTGCCAACTATGGAAATTAATAAACTAAAGCTGATAGTCATGGCAACATTATTTCCTAGTGATATACCGAACCAATGAAAATTCCTAAAGCTGAAATCACCCGAAGAGTTAGGAATGAAATATTGCGGCATAATTAGCTGCAATGCCATCAGTGTATATGGTATAAAATTCCTGCTATCTATAACTTTATAGAATAGAAAAATAGCTATAAGTAAACCAGTTCCTACCCAACTTTGAACCCCACCTAACCAAGAAGCTATTAAACCAAATAGTAATGCACCGCTATAGTAGAAAATGGTAAAGACCAGGGAAATGCCATAAAAAATTAGGATCTGTTCTAAGGATATTTGAGCATTTAAACCTAACCACAAATGCCAAGGAATTGCGAATAAAATGGCAATATATAAATTGATGGGAACCCCAAGGATTTTACCCACAAGAATGCTTTGAGGTGATTGGGGAGCTAGACGTATAAAACCGAGGGTATCTCGGCTGGTTTCCCTGGCTAAATCATCGATGAGTAAATAAACTCCGACCAACACAAGAGCAAAAACGATGATTAGACTCAGAGAAGAGAAAACATCATCATGCCATGCTCGCCAATTAATAATTACCTTACCATACTGATCAACAGCACATTTAAATTCTGAATTTATCCATTCACCTTGACAATAACCTGGAAGGGAATAATAGATACTTTCCTTTGTTGGTAGTTCAGCTTGGTAGTAAATAAACAGCATCAACTGAACGAGAAAACTGATAAATAATGCTAATAAAACGTTGCGAGTTTTTAAACGTCCCTTAATTTCTCGTAAGAATTGAGGGTTTAATTCACCTAAGCCAGAGATCATATTCCCCATCATGAGCCTACTCCCCGAACAGATATACACAGATAATTATTGACTTGTTAGGATGCTTGTTTGTGCCCTAATTTTAAGAAAATACTTTCTAAATCTTCTTGTGTACTGTGAAAGTTACTGATAGAACAACCCGATAGAACCAGAGAACGCAATAAATCAGCGCCATCTTTTGGTGTTCCGGTAAAACTGACCTTGAGACTGTTTTCACCGGGGATTTTTTGCCAACTTTGCACCAAGGAATAGTTTTGTAATTCCTGCTCGATTAACTCTAAACTTCCAGGGGTTGATAAGATAATGTGTTGTTGAGAAAATCGTTGGTAGATTTCTTCCAGGGAAGCGGTTTCTACTAAACACCCCAATTCCATAATGCCTATACTAGTGCATAGTTCCGCTAAATCACTGAGAATATGGGAAGAAATTAAAATAGTCATTCCCGCAGATTGCAAAGCTGTAATGATGTCGCGAAACTGCATCCTAGCAATAGGGTCAAGTCCAGAAACCGGCTCATCTAAAATGAGTAAAATTGGTTCGTGAATAATCGCCCGCGCCAAACCTAAGCGCTGCTTCATCCCCCGGGATAGGGTAGAAATTAGGGCTTGACGTTTATTCTCCAGTTGGATAAGTTCTAAAACTGCGTGTAAGCGTTGGGTACGATATGGTTCCCGCAAATGATACAACCGGGCAAAATAGTCTAAGTAATCCCAGACTGTTAAATCTTCATATAGGGGATAGTTATCGGGTAAGTAGCCAAGACGACGCTTGAGAGTTGAGTTACTCTTGTCAAATTCTAGGGGATGACCATAAAGATAAATTTCCCCCGTGGTTGGTTGTTCAGCAGTGACCAACATCCGGATGAGAGTGGTTTTCCCGGAACCATTGGGGCCAATTAATCCATATACTTCACCCTCTGGGATTTCTAAATCAACATTGTTGACAACAATATGTTGATCAAATTGCTTAGTTAATCCGCAGGTACGAATTGCTAATTCTTTTACCATAGCTGTTTTGGTGCAGTTATGTTTGAGATAGTAACATACCTTTTGGATACAGCTTTGATAAATATTGTGACAAAATTACGATGGACTGCGAAGCAAAGCGATCGCGATAACGTGAAACTAGAATCCGCCGGACTCTAGCCGTGGGGAGTGTCAATAGTTTGACCATGTTTGGTTAATCAAAGCAGGTTTGTGTAGAGGGATAAACTGTTTGCCAAACTTGGCGTAGAGAGCCGGAATGACTAATAAAGTCAAAGCGGTAGAAGTAAATAAACCGCCCAAAACCACAATTGCCAAGGGTTGTAGAATTTCATTTCCTGCTCCACCGGCGATCGCCAAAGGCAGCATACCTAGTGCGGAAGTAAACGCGGTCATCAGGATAGCATTAACTCGTTCTAGAGAACCGTTGACAATCACATCTTTGAGGGGCATTCCCTGAGCCAACTTATGGTTATAGTTGTCTACCAACAACAAGCCATTGCGGACAGCAACCCCAAATAGGGTAATGAATCCAATCAAAGAAGCAATGGACATCACACCGCCACTCAAGGCAATAGAGACAATACCACCCACCAAAGCCAAAGGCAGATTGAGCATGATGGCGATGGTCGCGCTGAGGGATTTAACACAGAAGAACATCAACACCGCAATCAAGATCGCTGCCAAGATACTAAATACCAGTAGATTATTAGTAGCCCGTTGCTCCGATTCAAACTGTCCGCCGTACTGGATGAAGTAGCCATTGGGGAGTTTGATTTTCTGTTTAATTTGGGATTGAATATCACTAACAACACTGCCCAAATCACGCTCGGCAACGTTTGCCGAAACAACTATCAGCCGCGATACATCTTCCCGATTCACCACATTTATTCCCATACCGTAGTCTACCGTAGCTACAGCACCCAGTTCGATGGTTTGCCCAGTAGGGGTAATCAGAGGAATAGCGCGAATGGCATCTAAACTATTGCGGGCTTTCTCCGTCAAGGAGACATAAACATCAATGAGTTGCTGATTTTCTGCCACTTGCGAGACTACACGACCATTGAGGGCAGTTTCCACCACGTTCGATAACTGCCCCATACTCAATCCATAATTAGCGGCCGCCGCGCGATCGTAATGGATTTGTACCTGACGAATGGGCAGTTGGGGTTCGAGCTGCAAATCTACAACCCCAGGGATGGGCTGAATCACATCTTGTACTTGTTCGCCAATCTTCCGCAGTTCGATTAAATCAGGGCCAAAGATTTTGACAGCGATCGCACTTCTCACCCCCGACAGCACTTCATCCATGCGGTGAGAAATAAACCCACCAATGTTAGATGCCACACCAGGCAGTTTATTGAACTCTTGCCGCAATTGTTTAATGCTGGCTTCCCGGTCTTGGAGAGCGAGATCGCTGAGTTCTACATCTACATGAGCCATACTTACTCCCGCCCCGTCTGCATCCCCTGGAGTGCGTCCCGCCCGTACTTGCACCCACTCATATAAAGGATGATCTTTAAGCGCACTAGACAGAGCCATCCCCGCCCGATTGGTCATATCCAGAGAAACCCCTGGATATAAAACCATAGAATTTACCAATGATTTCTCCTGAAATTCCGGCAGAAACACCCGTCCCAGGGAGGGAATAATCGCAAAAGCGGCAACCAATGCTGCCAGGGCCACACCCAGAATGATTTGAGGGTATCGCAGGGACAGATTTAACAGTGGACGATATAACCGTTCTGCCCCACGGGAAATGAATGTACCTTCAGGCGGTAGGGTTTGGTTTGCCAGCAGAATTGCACACAGGGCAGGGGAAAGGGTCATAGCCACCAAAGTAGAAGCACAGATGGAAAGCAAATACGCCCAACCCATTGGGGCAAAAATGTTGCCTTCAACCCCTGTCAAACTAAAAATTGGTGCAAACACGACGACGATAATCACTGTAGAAAAAATCACGGCTAACCGTACTTCCACAGATGTGTCATAGACCACCTGAAAGGGATGCTTGGGGTTGCCCTGGGCCTGATTGCTTCGCAGACCCCGATAACAGTTTTCCATGTCCACGATTGAGTCATCCACAACTGAGCCAATGGCTACGACTAAACCCCCCAAGGTCATAGTGTTAATGCCTAAGCCAAAAGCTTTCATGAACATTAAGCCAATTAACAGTGACAGAGGAATTGCACTCAGTGTAATTACCGCAGTACGCCAATTCATCAGAAATAACAGCATAATTACTGATACAATGATGATGCCTTGCATCAGGGAACTGCTGACATTGACAATGGCAGTATCAATAAAGTTAGACTGCCGGAACGTTTGTTTCACTTGCACATCAGGGGGAAAGGTTGTTTGCAGGGATTGCATTACCGCTTCTACTGCTTTTGTCACCGTGGGAGTATCAACATCAGGCTGTTTGTTAATCATCATCACCACAGCCGGCTGCCCATTAAAACTAGCATCACCCCGCTTGAGTGCCGCACCGGTTTTTACTTGCGCCACATCTTGAAGCAAAATCGGTTTCCCATCTTGCACCTTGACCACCGATTGCTGCAAGTCTGCAATTGATTTTACCTGGCCAATACCGCGTACCAACAGTTCTTGACCGCCACCAATGAGAAATCCACCAGGAGCGTTAGAATTTGCACCCTTAGCCCCATTGGTAACTTCCGTCAAGGAAACCTTGAGCGATCGCAATTTTGCCGGATCAACTAACACTTGTTCCTGTCGTTCATCCCCACCGTAAACGCTAACTTGGGTGACTCCCGGCACAGACAAAATTTGATTGCTCAGGGTAGTATCCACCAGACGGCGCAAATCCATCAGGGAGGTTTTACCCTGGCCATTCACAGTTAAGGCATACTGTAAAATTGTCCCCAATGGTGATGCTAAGGGTGAAATTGCCGGCGGATGCACCCCTTCAGGTAACTGATTGGTCACCTGTTGGAGTCGTTCGGTCACTGATTGCCGGGCTTGATAAATGTCGGCATCCTGGTCAAACACCACCTGCACCATTGACAGACCGACTTTGGAGGAAGAACGCACCGTAGTTACCCCTGGCAAACCATTCACCGCGCTTTCAATCGGCACGGTAATTTGTGATTCCACTTCCTCTGCAGCTAGTCCAGTCGCTTCGGTGTGAATATCCACCTGGGGGGGCGCAAATTCAGGAAACACGTCTAGTGGCATCTGAGTGACAGTGAACACTCCCCACAGGGTCACTAAAATCGCACAGATAACTATGAACCAACGCTGGGTAATTGAGTTTTTGAGAATCTGATTGACAATGGAGTTCAACATCTCAATTAAACGCCTCCCTTGTTCTTGCGATTCCCTGCAATAACAGCGATCGCACCGCCCACAAGGACGACTCCACCACCGACTCCTGCTAAGATACCCATTGGTAATCCACTAGCCTGCTGTGTAGTATCCTGATTTTCTGCTTCAGCTAGGGTTGTGGGAGTCTCACTGGCTGTTGGAGTCCCAGGGGTATCCGCAGTTTGGGTTTTGCGCGATTCGGCATATAGGGACAAACCACCTTGAGTAACCAGTTTTTCGCCAACTGACAATCCTGTGGTGACTGCGATTAGTTCGCCTTTGGTCGCACCGGTGGTGACTTCCACAGGCTCATAAAAATTCTCATACTGTACAAAGACTATCTGCTTACCGTTGGCATCAACCAATGCTGTCACCGGAATCATCACGGCAGACCCGCCTTGAGCAGAGGAGGCGATCGCTGTGACCACAATACCTAATAGTTGATCGGTTTGGGGATTGACTTTCACCCGATTAATGCCACCGGTTGCTTGAAATTCATCACCATGTCCGACATGAGGAAACCCGACTGTAGGGACACAAACAATTAAACTGGCTGCCAGAATCGAACTCATTAGGCCAAAGGATTTCATGATCACTCCTCACAAGATAGGGGTTAAACAAAAGTTCTCCATAAGTTTGCCAAAGGGCAGATGAAATTCAGGTGAAATGGCAGATGTTTTTGTAAAATATATGAAGCTCCCTCATAGTTGATTCTCTGGAGCAATGCGAATTTTACTGGTAGAAGATGAAGCGGATTTGGGACTGGCAATCAAGCAAGTCTTAATTAGCGAAAGATATGTAGTGGATTGGTTGACAGATGGCACTCAAGCCTGGCTATGGCTAGAAAGCCAGTGGACAGATTACACAGTTGCGATTGTTGATTGGCTGCTCCCCGAAATGTCGGGATTGGAGTTATGTCGGCAGATCAGACTGCACCAAAATCCCTTACCAGTGCTGATGCTCACTGCTTTGGGGCAGCCGTCAAATCGTGTGGCGGGGCTGGATGCGGGAGCTGATGATTATTTGGTCAAACCGTTTTTCATGGAAGAATTGCTGGCACGGTTGCGGGCGCTACAGAGGCGATCGCCTCAACTACAACCATCCACCCTGACTGTTGCAGGTTTTACTCTGGATACAGCCAACAATGTCCTAGGAGTGAATTTAGATCGGTCTACGCCCCTGCTGATTCCCTTAACTACCAAAGAATTTCAGCTGCTCATGTATTTGATGCAGAACCCCAATCGGATCATTCCCGGTAGCAAATTGCGTCATCAACTTTGGGACATGGAAGAAGAACCTATTAGTAATGTAGTTGCAGCGCAAATGCGCTTATTGCGGCGTAAGTTAGCAAATCATGGCTGTCCCTGTCCTATTGAAACTGTTCCAGGTGCTGGCTATCGCTTTAACCCTCAACTTGATTCTCGGCTATGAATAGCTACTCACTTTTTTGGCGCAGTCGTCTACGGCTAGCCCTTTGGTATGCTGGGGTCATGGGTGTGATTTTGAGTGTTTCTGGGTTGGGGATGTATCGAGCAATGGTACAAACAAACTGGGCAGCAATGGAGCGCGAAATAGAATCAATTGCGGGAACTTTACACGATAGCGTCGAACCACTACTACCCGCTGGGGAAGAACCTACTGCTGTGCTGCAACAAATTTTTCCTGATCTGTGTTTGAGTGGGGAACCTTGTCAGGCTACGCCAACCCTGATTCAACGACACACCATTGGTATCAGCGATCGCACCACATATTATATTCGGCTGTTCAATCATCAAGGGAAACTCCTGGCTTTTTCACCCAATCAACCCCTATCTGTGCCGCCAACTCTCAACCGCAATTCATGGCAAACCTTCCGCACCGCTAAGGGTATTCGCTATCACCAATTCACCACGATTTTACATAGTGCCAATGCTGATTCATCCTGGGGCTATTTGCAAATTGGGCGCACTTTAGAACATTTTGATCAGGAAATCAGGCGAATTCAATCGATTATGGCCATTGGGTTGCCTATTGCTTTGAGCTTGGTTGCTACTTCTAGTTGGTGGCTTTCAGGATTAGCAATGCAGCCGATTTACCACTCCTATCAGCAACACCAACAATTTACCGCCAATGCAGCCCATGAATTGCGATCGCCCCTGGCTAGCCTGTTGGCAACTGTGGAAGCTATTCTGCGCATACCCCAATCAAATCCACAGGATATGCAAATAATGCTTTATACTGTTGAGCGCCAAGGACGACGATTGAGCCATTTGATCGCGGACTTACTCTTGTTAACCAGTCTTGAGCAAAATTCAGATGGAGAGCAATTTTCGGTTCCTTGTTGCTTAAATGATTTGGTGAGCGATTTGACCGAAGAATTTTTAGAGATGGCCACTGCTGGTGATATTCACTTAACCTGCCAAATTCCCACTTACGAGGTTTATACTTTAGGTAACGAATCCCAACTTTACCGTTTAGTGTCAAACTTGATTGCCAATGCCATTCAGTACACACCCACTGGGGGATATGTAACTGTTAGCCTAGTCAAGAGTGATTACACTGCTGTGATTGCGGTGAAAGATACAGGGATTGGCATTGGGCTTGCTGATCAGGAGCGAATTTTTGAGCGCTTTTACCGTGTTGATGGCGATCGCTCTCGTAAAACCGGAGGTACAGGGTTGGGGCTAGCGATTGCTCTGGCGATCGCCCAAAAACATCAGGGGATTCTCAAAGTTGAAAGTCAGGTGGGAAAAGGTAGCATTTTCATGCTAGTATTGAAAATACAACGGCTAGAAACACGTGGCACTGAACTACCTCACGAGTAGTATGGCTAGCGCCACGCTATCGCTATCAGAAACTATGACAGCGGTAAACCAATTTTCTGTGCTGTCTCCCTGGCCATATCCCAGACATCTTGGGATGTGATGCCGCCGGTACCTCGCCAATTGCCACTGATGCCTGTATAATCTCCCATGGGCTGAAATACGTTACCGTCGGTGATGTGGGCTGGTTTGTGATCCTGAAAGTGATCCTGATCAACTTGCTTTGCCATCATCGGTTCATATAGGTCTGGGGCTAAGGTTTTTTGTAATATCTGCAAGTATACAGCTTGACCAACGACAATTTCTCGCTGTGGTTTATTCACTAACTCGACAATGGCATCAGCTACCTGTTTAGCCGGGTATACAGGGGTCATGGCCTTAGTTTGGCGACCGGTGTAATTGGCAGCGTGTTGAAAAATTGGTGTATCTATAGAACCTGGTAGTACTGTGCAAACATGAATGTCTTTGGCATTATCTAAATACAATTCCATGCGCAGAGAGTCGGAAAGACCACGAATCGCATATTTACTGATGGTGTAAGGGCTGGTGTATGGCTGACCGGTTACCCCCACTACTGAGGAAACATTGATCAGGTTACCGCTACCTTGTTCTCGGAAGTACGGTAACACAGCCCGCGCACCGTAAATATAACCAAATAGATTGGTTTCAATTACCTGGCGAAATACTTCCGGGGGTGCTTCTTCAAATCTGGCAAATAAACTAACAGCGGCATTATTTACCCATACATCAATTCTGCCAAAAGATGCGATCGCCCGCTGGGTTAATTCTTGAACTTCCGACTCATTACTAACATCGGTTGGTATGGCTAGAGCCGTTCCACCCAAGTGTTGACATTCTTGGGCTACTTCTTCGAGTGCTGTTTGATTCCGTGCTGCTAAAACTAATGTTCCCCGTTTTTTGGCAAATTCTAGAGCTGTCGCCCGTCCAATACCGGTTGATGCACCTGTAATTACAATGACTGAATTTCTAATCGGTCGTGTCATATTTCTTTCTCCACCAGAGGATGTATGATTTAGCGTTATTGCCTTTAATTACTTAAAAATACTCGTACCAATCCTATAGAAAATATTGACATTTTTATCACAACCTTAAGATAGATATTTCTAATTATGATTATTCCCAGTCCAGGAGTAACTTGCAGTTCATTAAAGCCTTTTTCAGGCTCATGAAGTACACACCAATTCCCTATTCCCTGTTCCCTGTTCCCTGTTCCCTCAAACTAAAAAAAATTGTATCTCACGACCATGGGAAATGCTATATAAATCTACCTCTGAATATTTCCAGTGATGGAATAAAAAGCGTCATTACCGAGCTAAAGTCAAATTACAATCATTCTCTGGCGGTGTTATGAAAATTGGCACTGATTATTTAGGTGATGGTGTTTGTACATTTACCGTTTGGGGTCCCAATTTAGCAACAGTCTCACTGGAAATTATCTCCCCCCAGCGGCGTTTACTTCCGATGCAGCAGTTAGGGGAATATTGGCAATTTACCGGGAGAGATATTGCTCCAGGAACACAATATTTATATCTATTAAATAATAGTGAGTCTCGACCTGACCCAGCATCACATTTTCAGCCTTTAGATGTACATGGACCTTCCCAAGTGATAAATCATAGTTTTGGTTGGAGTGATCACAGTTGGTCTGGTATTCCATTGGAAACCATGATTATCTATGAGTTGCATGTTGGTACTTTCACCCCGGAGGGAACCTTTAGGGCGATTATTCCCCGACTCCCAGATTTACGAGAATTGGGAATAAATGCTATTGAACTTATGCCTGTAGCCCAATTTCCCGGAGAACGCAATTGGGGTTATGATGGTGTTTATCCCTTTGCGGTCCATAATTCTTATGGTTCCCCTGAGCAGTTAAAACAATTAGTTGATGCTTGTCATCAAGAGGGAATAGCTGTAATTTTAGATGTGGTTTATAACCACTTTGGCCCAGAGGGTAATTATACAAGTCGCTTCGCACCTTATCTCACAGAAACTTATCGCACTCCTTGGGGTAGTGCGATTAATTTTGATCATGCACATAGCTATAATGTCCGGCAATTTTTTATTCAAAATGCCATATATTGGTTAACTGAATTTCATATTGATGCTTTACGCTTAGATGCTATTCACGCTATTTATGATTTGGGTGCAAAACACTTTTTAGCTGAACTGGCTGAAAATGTAGCTGTGCTTTCTGCGCAACAGGGACGGAAACTTTATTTAATTGCTGAAAGTGATTTAAATGACCCGCGTATTATTCGCCCACCTGAGTTGGGTGGTTATGGTATTGATGCTCAATGGAGTGACGACTTTCATCATTCATTATATAGTTTGTTGACAGGCGATCGCACAGGATACTATCAGGATTTTGGTCTGTGTGAACATCTAGTAAAAGCTTACCAAGATACTTTTGTTTATGACTGGCAATATTCCCATTATCGCCAACGTTATCACGGAAATAACCCCAGCGATCGCCCTCCATCTCAATTTATAGTTTACAGCCAAAATCATGACCAGATAGGTAACAGAGTTTTAGGTGAAAGATTATCGCAACTGGTAAATTTTGACTCCTTAAAATTAGCTGCTGGTATAGTTTTGCTTTCTCCCTATATTCCCCTGTTATTTATGGGGGAAGAATATGGCGAACAATCACCATTTATATACTTTGTTAGTCATTCAGACCCCCATTTAATTCAAGCAGTTAAACAAGGACGTAAACAGGAATTTTCGGGTTTTTCTGCTCAAGGAGAACCTCCACCCCCAGAGTCAACTAACACCTTTAACCTCTGTAAGCTGAATTGGGAAAAACGCCAAGCAGGTCAGCATCAAGTTTTATTATCATTTTACCAAAATTTGATTCAGATACGCCGCGAAAATCTCTCTTTATTACAAAGCAGCAGAGAAAATTTAGAAATAGGATTTTATGAAGATAAAAAGCTAATTTTATGGTGTAAATGTCGGGAAAATAACCAGATATTTTGCGCCATGAATTTTCATAATTATCAAGTTAGGTTTAACCATAACTTTGCAAGTAATAATTGGGTTAAAGTTTTAGATTCTGCTGCAACTAAATGGTTAGGTAGGGGTTCACAGTTACCGGATAAAGTTAAATTACAGCAGCAATTAACCCTACCTCAGCAAAGTTTTGTAGTTTATCAAAAATCAACACCCACAGACAAAGAATAACCTAAAAAGGAGTTATTTTTGCTATGCGCATACCTACAGCAACTTATCGCATTCAATTCAATTGTACATTTAATTTTAATTCGGCTGAAAAAATTGTCAATTATCTGGATGATTTAGGTATTTCTGACCTATACGCATCACCAATATTTAAAGCCAGAATAGCTAGTACTCACGGCTATGATATAGTTGACCCTAATCAGTTAAACCCAGAGTTAGGAACACCAGCAGATTTTGCGGCTTTAGTTGCAGAACTAAAACAGCATAATATGGGGTGGTTACAAGATATTGTTCCTAATCATATGGCTTATGATAGCCAAAACCAATATCTGATGAATGTTCTAGAAAATGGTAGTAATTCTGTTTATGCAAACTATTTTGATATTTCTTGGAATTCTCCCATAGTTAATGGATTTGGTGAGAATCAACAACAACTATTAGCACCTTTACTTGGTAACTTTTATGGTGATTCTTTGGAAAATGGGGAAATTAAACTTAAATATGGTCAAAATGGCTTGAGTGTTAATTATTATGATTGGAGCTTCCCCGTTAAACTGGAATCTTACGCTACATTTCTGAATCAAAATATAGCTAAATTATCTGAAGTTTTAGGGAGAAATAACCCCATATTTGTCAGACTTCTAGGTATTCTTTATATAGTCAAACATATACCTGCTGATGTCACAGCAAAGGAACGACAAGACCAAATTGATTTTGTCAAAGGATTGTTGTGGGAACTCTATACAGATAATAGAGATTTTAAAGGATTTATTGATAATAATATCAATTTTTTTAATGGTCAACCCGGTAACCCAGAAAGCTTTAATCTTTTAGATAGTTTACTCTCTGAACAATTTTTCCGCCTCGCTTTTTGGAAGGTGGGCGCAGAAGAGATTAATTACAGGAGGTTTTTTACTATTAACGAGTTAATTTCTGTTAAAAGTGAAGATTTTCAGGTATTTGAACACACCCACAGTTTAATTACTAACTTGGTGAAGGAAAATCAAATTACCGGTTTACGAGTTGACCATATTGATGGTCTTTATAACCCAACTGAGTATTTGCAGAGATTACAAGCAAAAGTAGGTGATACATACATCATAGTTGAAAAGATTCTGGAAGCGGGAGAAGATTTACCTCACCACTGGTCAGTTCAGGGGACTACGGGTTATGATTTCTTAAATTATCTGAATGGTATTTTTTGTCAATCTGTAAGCGCACAAGCTTTAACCAAAACTTACTACAATTTCACAGGTTTTAGAACCCCCTATGAGCAACTGACTGTTGATAAAAAACACTTAATTTTAGAAACAAATTTAGCAGGAGATGTTGATAATTTAACTTATATTTTTAAGAAAATAGCGAGTAAACATCGTTATGGTAATGATTTCACCATTAATGGTTTAAAAAGAGCGATCGCCCAAATCCTCACTTTATTTCCCATTTACCGCACTTATACCCATCAGAGTGAGATTTTAGCTGCAGACCGCCAATATATCACAGCAGTAATTCAACAAGCTAAATCAAATCTACCTCTATTACACCATGAATTAACTTTTATTGAAAAAGTCCTGTTACTGGAATATGAAAATTCTCTCACACCAGAAGACCAAGAGCAATGGCTGTATTTTGTCATGCGACTACAACAGTATACTGGTCCGTTAATGGCTAAAGGCGTTGAAGACACTGCATTATATGTTTATAACCGGTTTATTTCCTTAAACGAAGTCGGTGGAAACCCAGCTAAATTTGGTTTGAGTATTACCGATTTCCACGACTTTAACCAACAGCGCCAAACTCGTTGGCTAAACTCGGTGAATACTACCTCTACCCATGATACTAAAAGAGGTGAAGATGTTCGCGCCAGATTAAATGTTTTATCAGAAATACCCGAAGAATGGCAAAAACAAGTTTATGGATTTTGTGAAATTAACCGTGTTCACAAAACCAGTATAAATAAAACTTTATCCATACCAGATACTAATGACGAATATCAATTATATCAGATGCTCATAGGGGCATTGCCATTTTTTGAACATGAGTATAGCAATTTTAATAAACGCATTCAAGATTATGTACTCAAAGCTGCTAGAGAAGCTAAAGTTTATACAGCATGGCTGCGACCCAATCAAACCTATGAAAATGCTTTAACTAAATTTGTGGCCGAAGTGTTAAAATTATCCCCAGAAAATAAATTTTGGCAGAAATTTTTACCCTTTCAGCAAAAGGTCGCCTACTATGGTATTTTTAACTCTTTATCTCAGACATTAATAAAAATCACATCCCCAGGAGTTCCAGATTTTTATCAAGGAACTGAACTTTGGGATTTGAGTATGGTAGACCCGGATAATCGTCGTCAAGTTGATTTTGAAATTCGCCAGGATCATCTCAAATTCATTAAACAACAAATCCAGAGGGATATTTTAAACTTGATAGATGAACTATTAGCCACCAAAGAAGATGGTAGAATCAAGTTATTTCTCACTATCCAAGCCTTAAAAGCCAGAAGGGAAAACATCAGACTTTTTCAAGAGGGTAGCTATATCCCGTTAGAAACTGGGGGAAAATTCTCAGACCATATCATTGCTTTTGCGAGAATACATGGTGATGCTCAAATAATTACCATTGCACCCCGCTTTCTTACCAGTGTAATTCAAGCAGGTGAATATCCTCTTGGTTTATCAGTCTGGGATGACACTTATATTAGTTTACCACCATCCGCGTCTTTGATGTGGCAAGATAGCATTACCGGGGAAAAGCTCAAAGCTGATCAAAATATCATAGTTGGGGAAGCACTGCAAAACTTCCCCGTAGCACTCTTAAAAAAAGTGTAACTCGGATCAAAAAACTTGGCGATAACGTGGCTTAAACTATGCCTTGATAAATTTCAAGGAGCTAACCGAGCTTTACCTTGACGCTGCTTTTCATACCATTGTGCGATCGCCGGTGTCCATTCTACAAAATGAGGCCACATCAGTTCACACAACTTTTGAATTTCCAATTGAGCATCCTTTTTATATCTCATATCACAAAAGTGCATGAAGGAGCGTAAATTGAAACTGACCACAAAATGCTGGCGATAATCAAAAGGTACCTTACCTCTAGCGTGTTCCTCAGACATTCCCCCCTCAAAATCGGCTTTATAACGCTTCGCAGCTTCCAGACACCATGCTAAGTCCGCTGTGCGTTGTTCGGGAGAATAGTAATATTTTTTACCATTTCTATCGGAGTAATGACCAACTGGACGCAGGTAAAAAACCTCTTCAATGTCTTTTTTGCCTTCCACTACATCAATAAATTGGTTACCCGTATACCTAAAAGACTGGACATCGAAAGATACAGATATTCTATGAGTACGAGCCTGCTGCATCACACTATGGGGGAAATAACCACAGTTGAAAACAATTTGGGGATGCTCCAATGGTCCATAATGTCCCCTCTCCCCCGCTAATAGTCGCTTAAGAATAATTTCGCCACATTTTGACTCTGTAGGCCAGGAGTCACGCTGATCATACACCAAGCCATCACTATAATCTTGGTGCATCGCGGCGTAAATCACCTGCTGAGGATTTGGTGTTTTGGCAATAACCTCTACTCGAAATCGATCCATTGATAAATTGCAGCCTGTTCGTTAAATTTATGTCAACCTAATTTAACCCACTACGCAACCAAGATCAGGGACTATCCTCAAAATTAATTCAGTTCAGGTAGTTTACAAAAATTAATCTGTTTGTTATAATTATTTACATAAGAAGTAAAAAACAGGAAAAATTATATGCGTAGCAACACAAGCATTGTTGACGACCAAGGTCTAATGAACAACTTTGCCATTGAGCCAAAGGTTTATGTAGATGAGCAAGGCGATCGCACCGGGTTTACTCCCTACGCCGAATTACTCAACGGTCGTTTAGCAATGATTGGTTTTGTCTCTCTTATAGCCTTAGAAGTATTCACAGGACATGGTATCTTCGGCCTTTTGGCAAGCCTGTAAAAATTAATCTTGACTTTAACATATAAAATATTATTAAGACGTTTATAGTAAACGTCTTTAATTTTATGGAGAGTTCGATGGTATTTTGACAGTAACGCACCAGCAAGAGCCGTTGTCAGATTAAATTATCAGGGTGAACTATGGTTTTAACTGCTTCCACAATGTTGCCATTAGGCACACAAGCACCAGATTTTCATCTACCAGAAGTGGTATCTGGAAAAACAATTTCCCTAAATACATTTGCTGATAAAAAAGCATTGTTAATCATGTTTATTTGTCAGCATTGCCCATTTGTCAAACATATTAAAACGGAATTAGCCCTGCTAGGAAAAGATTATTTCAACAGTGAGTTAGGTATCCTTGCTATCAGTGCCAATGATGCGGAAAAATACCCAGATGATGGGCCAGAGTCTTTGAAAGCAATGGCCAGAGAACTTGATTTGAAGTTTCCTTTGTGTTACGACCAGACCCAAGAAACTGCAAAAGCTTATACAGCAGCTTGTACACCTGATTTCTTCCTATTTGACTCAGAAGGTAAACTGGCTTATCGGGGACAACTAGATGATAGCCGTCCCAGTAATAATCAACCGGTGACAGGTGCAGATTTACGCAGTGCGATCGCCGCAGTGTTGGCCGGTCAACCCATTACCATAGAACAAAAGCCTAGTATTGGCTGCAATATTAAATGGAAACCCGGTAATGAACCCAGTTATTTTGGGTGATTGCGGTTGGGGATGAAAGCAATTCATCCCCGGTTCCCAGTCCCAAAAAAACCTTGGTTAGTGATGAATTTCCAGATTCAAGATGTAACTTCCCAATTGGACTTTTTCAGCCCATAATTCATATTCCAGATGCAAATACTCTGGTAAATAACTTCCCTTGAGTGAGAGGATTTTCGTAAAATTTCGTAACCGCATGGGGGTATGAGATTGCAAAGACTCTGTAGGTAACCAATAACGGCTCAGTCCATAAACGCCTTGTTCCCAGAAATGACGATAACTAACTTGATCATGACCTTGCATAGTCATAATTACGCGGTAGGGCGAAATCTCCAGCCACAAAATTCGCGGACTTCTGGGGGTTTGAGCTTGCTTGTGATTTCCGTGATAGATGTCTTGTGAACCTAAAGAACTGGCCACTTCACAGGTAATTAGGGGCGGTACTGTCAACAGTAAATGGAATTTATCAGTATCTTTTTGATACAGTGTACCGTCAGTCTCAACCACAGACCGGAGGGGCAGATCAGTGGAAATAAGTGATAAACATACGGGTTTGCGGTGATGGGTGAGCATGGGAGCGAAGGGAGCTAAACGCTATTGAATGAGAGAAAAATAACACTAATACTTTTAGCTGTGACAATCAGCAAGTAAAGGGTCAAACATCCTCAATACTAACTGAATTTGCTGATTGGGTAAGTGAAATAAGTTAACACAAAAATCCATATAAAAATCAAAAAATCTAAAATATTTTAGAAGGAACTACCTCTAGTTGGCTTCCCCTAAACTGGAGGTATAGCAGTAACCACAAGTGTTAGGACATTTCCCTGTTCCCTGTTCGGTGTGTTCCCTGTTCCCTTAAAACCACAATTATGATGTCCTAACGTGTATGCGTAGTGCTATAGTTCATACCAAGCCGTCAAAGCCACCGCCAAAGCATCAGCAGCATCATCTGGTCGGGGGATCTCATCTAAGTCCAATTCCCGCGCCACAGCATCTTGCACTTCAGACTTATCGGCATTACCATAACCCGTTAGGGCTTGTTTAATTTGGGCGGGAGTAAATTCCACATAGGTCAGCTGATGCTGTGCTAAAGCTAACAAAAGCACACCTCTAGCCTGTGCCACAAGAATTGTACTCGACATCCGATAGAAAAATAATTTTTCTACCGCTACCAAATCTGGCTGTAATTCCTGAATCACAGTGTGTAAATCGTCAAATAAGGTACATAGGCGCTGTCCCATCTCCATTTTAGCAGAGGTCTGGATGACCCCGAAATCTACCATTTTCACCGATGTATCGGTGATTTGAGCCGGATTCTGGGTGCAACTAATTAGCCCGAAGCCCAAAATTGCTAATCCCGGATCTAATCCTAAAATACGTTTTTCCATTAAATTCAATTTGAAAGTCACACTGGCAAGTTTGACCACTTGCTGCTAATCTAAAATCCTGAATCAAGTTGAAATTTCACATTTGATGTTAAGACCAAGTAGGGTAAGTTTCCTGTTAATCATTTATTTTGTAGCACTGGTCTGAATCAGGTATGTCAATTGGTTTTCTCAATCGGCTTCTTAAAGCCCTGCAAAAGCAGTCTACCTGCTTCACCTCTCACCGTCTCAACCAGTGGTTCAAGTGGTTATCCCCAGGACTAGCTATAAAACGTTGGTTACTTATCAGTCTGGGGGGTGTACTGTTGGCAATTTTGGGGTTAGCAATATCGGTGAAGCTAACCCCAATTTTTTGGGCCATAGAGTTGCTTAGGAGTTTTTTGGCAGTAATTGCTGAGGTTTTACCCCACTATATTAGTGGACCGTTGGTGTTACTGGCTGGTTTACTGTTGCTGCTTTGGGGTCAAACTCGGACTGTAGGCTCAATTACTCAGGTGCTACGACCAGATAGCGAAGAGGAATTAATTGACGTTCTGATGGCACATCGCCGATTATACCGCGGTCCAAAAATTGTCGTGATTGGTGGTGGTACAGGACTTTCTACTTTGTTACGGGGATTGAAAACCTACAGCGCCAATATTAGCGCTATTGTAACTGTAGCTGATGATGGTGGGTCTTCGGGGCGGTTACGTCAGGAATTTGGTGTTTTACCACCGGGGGATATTCGTAATTGTGTAGCAGCACTGGCAAATGAAGAAAAGTTATTAACAGAATTATTTCAATATCGTTTTAAGGCTGGGGATGGGTTGATAGGCCATAGTTTTGGCAATTTGTTTTTAACTGCTATGACTGATATTACTGGGGATTTAGAACAGGCGGTAGCAGCCAGTTCTAAGGTGCTAGCTGTACAAGGACAAGTGTTACCGGCTACTCTAAGTGATGTTAGTCTCTGGGCAGAATTAGAGGATGGTCGTCGCATTGAGGGAGAATCTAGTATTCCTGAAGCCGGGGGTAAAATTGTCAAAATTGGCTGTATCCCCCCAAAACCGCCGGCTTTGCCCGCAGCAATTAAGGCCATTAAGGAGGCTGACTATATTATTATTGGCCCTGGTAGTTTGTATACTAGTATCATTCCGAATTTACTTATACCAGAAATCGCCGATGCGATCGCCAAATCTACAGCCCCTCGCATCTACATTTGCAATATCATGACTCAACCGGGAGAAACCCAGGGATATACTGTTGGTGACCATATTCAAGCTATTGATGCAGTCTGCGGAAACAGACAACTGTTTGATGCGGTTTTAGTACACAAAAAATCTCCCTCTGCGACATCACTCATACGTTATGCTCAACAAAATTCCCATCCAGTATTCTTGGATAGAGAAAATGTCACCCTATTAGGGCGGCGAATTGTTCTAGCTAATGTCTTATATGAAGATGAAACAGGTTACGTGCGTCACAATCCCCAGAAACTAGCACGAGTGTTATTACGGTGGTACAGTGGAAATCATCATGGCAAGTGAATTCAAAATGGAACCAGAAAAAATATCCCATTTTGACCCGTCTGGGAATATTGTACTTACAGATGCACAGGCAACTGTCAGCTTAGGCATCACACTTGGTCAAAACCTCACTCCTGGGACTGTAATTTTATTAGAAGGTGATTTAGGCAGTGGTAAGACTACCCTAGTGCAGGGAATTGGTCAAGGTTTAGGCATCACTGAATCAATTGTTAGTCCTACTTTTACCCTGATTAATGAGTATACCCAAGGGCGTATCCCTCTATACCATTTAGATTTATATCGCCTAGAACCCGCTGAGGTTGTGGCTTTGAACCTAGAAACCTATTGGGAAGGTGTGGAGGTGATACCGGGAATTGTGGCCATTGAATGGCCAGAACGAATGTGCTACAAGCCAGATAGTTATCTGAGGGTGTTATTGACCTATGGGGAAGACGGGACTCGTCAAGCCCAAATTACTAGGCTCTAGATATGGTTTACCTGTAGGCTAAAAGAGCGATCGCCATTGCTTCCCTCGCCCTAGGTATCAGGTTACCTAAAAAATGGATGAACTCAAACTAAAGTAGCAATTCTCTAGATTACCAAGATTATATTGCCAATCTTGGGTAGTATTGCACATAAAACTAAAGGAGGGGGAGAAGAAAATATTGTGAAAACATCCTCTAAGAGACCACCAGAGCAAAGATGAAGACCTCACAGAACAGCATTGACATCTCCCCACCCATTTATAACGGGGACCGGTGAACTTCAATAGAAATTCAGTTGTCAAGGTGCAGCATTTTCCTTATAACCTTTCTTGTCCCCCATTCATACTAAATGCATGAAGATACCGCTATCTACCACTACCACGCTCATCAGCAAAACTTACAGTTATCATTGTTGTTTTCATGATTCCAAAATCAATTAAATATTCCTCAACATTTAAACCGGTGATAATTGACATCTAATAGCTGTTCACTGCGGTTAACTAGAGTTACCTATTCTCGCAGATGATATGGTACTAGATGAACGTCAACTAACTCAAACCATCCGATGAGATTGCTTTGATTAGCAATATCTGTGAACTTACCAGCAGTTTTTAGTAGTTACCCTGTTTTTTTATCTGCTGCTACTACTGTTATTCCTATTGCTTCATTGTTTTGACTGTCCCGGTAAATAGTGATTAAGTTTGTGTGATAAGATGCTGATTTATCTGGTTGTGCTTCGACTGACTACCTGCTGTTAAGCTAGTGATCAAAGTTACAGAAGAGAATCAAAAATAATCTAAAATATCAGAATTAAGTTTTCAGACGTTCAATTAAATGAATACAAAATTTTTATATGTATCAAACATAGTTTTGAAAAAAATGCCTGTTTACTTAACCCTAGTTATTGAATACGTGGTTTAAATCCAAAATCCGGATAGTTTCCACACAAAAACTCATATTTTAAATATATATCCTGAACTTATATTCCTCAGTGGTATTCCCCGGTGGGATTCGGGATTTACAGAGCAACAGTTACTGATAGTAGATGAATGAGATTAATTTATTTAAATGATTTTTATCAGAAGTTATACTTATAAATCTATGTAGGTGAAAATAGCTATAAACATCAGATTATATATTGACATATAGTATTTCCCATGATCGTGAGTTACAAAGTTTTTTAGTTTGAGGGAACAGGGAACACCGGAACAGGGAACAGAATATCAGGGGGTATTGTGGTTTCGACTTCGCTCAACCACCGAAATCAATAAGTTCCCGTAAGCGCAGTCGAAGGGAACAATATCAGGGGGTATTGTGGTTTCGACTTCGCTCAACCACCGAAATCAATTCACTAGATAAAGCTTAAAGCCCGTCCCCGTACTTGTGTATTTACCTTACCTTGGTCATAAACAATTTCACCACTGACGATAGTGGTTACAGGCCATCCTGTGAGGTTCCAGCCCTCAAAAGGACTCCAACCACACTTAGTTAACAGTTCCTCCCGGCGTACAGGATGATAGGTGTTTAAATCTACTAGAACTAAATCCGCATCGTAACCAGGAGCGATCGCCCCTTTATTGGGGATACCATAAGCCACCGCCACGGCGTGAGACATCCAATTAACCACTTGAGACACAGTACAGCGACCTTCCTGAGCCGCAGTTAACATCACTGGTAGAGAAGTTTCTACCCCCGGCATTCCAGAGGGGGTATTGGGGTATTCTTGAGCCTTTTCTGCCAAGGTGTGGGGGGCGTGGTCTGTAGCAATAAAATCAATCACACCGTCGCGCAGAGCCTGCCACAGTACCTCATTATCGTGGGGCGATCGCAAAGGTGGATTCATCTGGGCTAAAGTGCCAATTGTATCATAAGCACTAGTATTTAATACTAAATGCTGTGGTGTTACCTCTGCTGTCACCCAACTTGGTTTATCCTGACGCAGTAACTCAGCCTCCTCCGCCGTGGACATATGGAGGATATGCAGACGGCGTTGATATTTACGAGAAAGTTTTAAGGCTAATTGAGTGGCTAAAAGTGCCGCTTGATTATCTTGAATCTGAGAGTGAACCGCCGGATCATGAATACCAGCAAATTCCTGACGACGTTGGTTAATTCTCGCTTGGTCTTCCGCATGAACAGCGATTAGGCGATCGCCTCGAGCAAATATAGCATCTAAAGCTTCTTCTTGATCCATCAGTAACTGACCATGCATCGACCCCATAAAAACTTTAATTCCTGGGGTCGGCGTTGCCAAAAGTAAATCTGGGAGATTCTCAGGGGTAGCGCCAATAAAAAAGCCATAATTAACCACGCACTTACTGGCTGCACGTTGCAACTTATCATCTAAAGCTTGCTGAGTGGTAGTCAGCGGGCGGGTGTTAGGCATTTCCAAAAAGGAAGTCACACCACCTTTGGCGCAGGCACAACTGGCCGTAAACAAGTCTTCCTTATATTCTAGGCCTGGTTCCCGGAAATGCACCTGGGGGTCAATAACTCCCGGCAACAAAGTTAACCCTTGAGCGTCAATTTCTGTAGTTGGTGCGGTGGTGGAAATCTGGGGCGCAACTTCGACTATTTGGCGATCGCGCGTTAGCACATCCCCCACCATTGACTCACCATTGGGGAGAATAATATTAGCGCCGCGAATTAGTAAACTATATGGAGATGACATGAGGTTAATAGGATTTGAACAGATACTCGTGCTTTTAGGATGAACTTGATTGCCAGTTAATTTCCCTGATTGGGATGTATTTTTACATATCCTGACTACCTTTGGCATCCCAAAGCACAAAAACTTAATTTTTAATGGCTTCAAGCTTCTATGATCAATGATCACTTCGACTCAGAAAACAGAATTTACTCGTTAAGATTAAAGAATATATTCTCCGCCAACGAGTTAATTACTGTCCTCCTGCCAAATTTTCAGTAATTTCATGCAAAATCAAGTGTCTGATAACAACTCCGCTCAACAATCTGATAATTCGTGGTTTGCCGAACTAGCTAGAACAGTTGTATTAAGCATTGTGCTAGCTCTAGGCATTCGTACCTTTGTAGCCGAAGCTCGCTGGATTCCTTCTGGCTCTATGGAGCCTACACTCAATGGTACTCCCGACCAGTGGAAGGCAGACAAGATAATTGTCGATAAATTGAAATATAGGTTTTCTCGCCCACAGCGCGGAGATATTGTCGTCTTTTCTCCCACACAAACACTACAAAACGAACAATACAAAGACGCCTTTATTAAACGTATAGTAGCCCTACCAGGAGAAAAGGTACAACTTAAGGATGGGCAAGTGTACATTAATAATCAACCCCTGAAGGAACTTAGCTACCTATCCTCCGAGCAGCGCACGGAAATTGATGTTTGTACATCAGCCGCGCAGCAAGCATACTTAGCACAAACGCAAACCATACCCCCTGACTCATACCTAGTTTTAGGTGATAATCGCAACAGTAGCTATGACAGCCGCTGCTGGGGTGTTGTTCCCCGGGAGAATATTATCGGTCGTGCTGTACTCCGTTTTTGGCCGCTAAATAATATTGGGGGACTGAATTAGCCGCTATTGTATGCCTAGATTCAATTACAGTCAAACCCCCCGGATGGGGAATTGCGCTCAATTCCTGGCGTTCATTCTTGTTCAGCAGCAATGAATACCAGGAGGTATGAATTTATGCAAAAAATCAAATAGTCACAGCCAAATATCTATCTATAGAGGCTTGACAGACTATTCACACAATGAGACTCTAACTACTAAGAACTCAAGATTCACAAAATCAAGACTTTTTTATATATTCGAGACTACTATTTTTAGTTTGATAACAGCATAATAGAAATGTGACTGATTTGTTAGCCCCTTTACAATCCTTGAAAGCAGGAAACTGGTTCAAACTGATCTGCGGAGCCAGCTACCAACATTTGCCGGCCGTCAGAAGTTTAACATTAGCCTATACATTGGCGGGTGCTGACTGTATAGATGTGGCCGCTGACCCTGCTGTGATCGCAGCAGCCCAGAAAGGGTTACAAGCAGCCAAGAGTTTGGTCAAGGATGCACAACTGAGGGGTTATAGCTATCAGGGCAATGTACCTTTTTTGATGGTGAGCTTGAACGATGGGGAAGATCCCCATTTTCGTAAAGCCGAGTTTAACTCTAGTGAGTGTCCCCCAGATTGCTCTAGACCCTGTGAAACTATTTGCCCAGCACAAGCGATCATATTTAACAGTATAAGTGAATTTTCGGGGGTTGAAGCCCAAAAGTGTTACGGCTGTGGACGTTGCCTACCCATTTGCCCATATGATAAAATTTATACAAAGTCCTATATATCCAGTGGGACGGCGATCGCACCATTAGTGATTTCCCAGGTAGTAGATGCCTTAGAAATTCATACAAAAGTCGGAAATTTGGCAGAATTTAGGCAACTATGGCAAACAATTGCACCATGGGCTGACCAACTGCAATTAGTAGCCATTAGCTGCCCAGATGGGGAGGGAATAATTGACTACCTCCGAGAAATTACTGAGATAATCACACCCTTATCTGGTGCCTTAATTTGGCAGACAGACGGCCGCCCTATGAGTGGTGATATTGGGGATGGCACCACCTTAGCAACGGTGAAATTAGGGCAGAAAGTTTTGACAGCTAACTTACCGGGGTATGTCCAATTAGCAGGTGGCACTAATAGCTACACAGTTGCTAAGTTAAAAGCAATGGGGCTATTGAAATCTCTCAACAGTGCTCATGTTTCTGGCATCGCTTACGGTAGCTACGCCCGTGTGCTGCTGTCACCAGTGCTCGAACAGTTAGAGAATCAGGAGGTGAGTCAAACCAGTGTTAAGGCCAAACCGCGCCTGGAAGAAGAACCCGAATTACTCTGGCGAGCAGTCAAGCTTGCCCATTCCCTAGTTTCCCAGATCAAGTCATAGCAGGAGCTATAACTCCTCCTTCACTTTGGCCGCCTTCAGTGTAAACGTTATCTCTCAAAAGGTCACCATAGAAAGCATGACGATTAAAGAAGACCTTCAAAAGTTATTAGACATTTTACCCCAAGACCTGCAGAAAGTTCTAGAAAGTCATCCCCAACGAGATAATTTAGTAGAAGTGGTCTTGGATCTTGGGCGTTGTCCAGAGGCTCGCTTTCCCAATCAAGCTGAGTATCTGAGCGAAACACCGGTGACTCAAGCACAAATCGACGATTGTATTCAGCGCGTGGGAATTTTTAGCGGAGATAACCGAGCCGGAATTGAGCTAACTTTACACCGTATCAGTGCTATCCGTAACCGCAGTGGTAAAATTATTGGCTTGACCTGTCGTGTGGGTCGGGCAATATTCGGCACTATTGGCATGATCCGCGATTTAGTGGAAACTGGTAAATCAATTCTGATGCTGGGGCGACCAGGTGTGGGTAAAACCACGGCTTTAAGAGAAATTGCCCGGGTTTTGGCGGATGATTTACGTAAGCGAGTAGTAATTATTGACACATCCAACGAAATCGCCGGGGATGGTGACGTGCCGCACCCGGCTATTGGTAGGGCTAGACGGATGCAGGTAGCACAACCGGAACTACAGCATCAGGTGATGATTGAGGCTGTGGAAAACCATATGCCAGAAGTGATCGTTATTGATGAAATTGGTACGGAATTAGAAGCTTTAGCGGCTCGGACTATTGCGGAACGGGGTGTACAGTTAGTTGGTACTGCTCACGGTAATCAAATTGCCAACCTGATTAAAAACCCGACCCTTTCTGATTTAGTTGGCGGTATTCAGGCTGTGACTTTAGGGGATGACGAAGCTAGAAGGCGGGGTAGTCAAAAAACGGTTCTGGAGCGCAAAGCCCCACCGACTTTTGAAATTGCTGTGGAAATGTTAGAACGGCAGCGCTGGGTAATACATGAAAGTGTAGCTGATACTGTAGATACCCTCCTGAGAGGTCGTCAGCCTAGCCCACAAACTAGAACCGTAGATGACCAGGGGAAGGTTTCCATTACGCGGCAGTTATCCCTGGTTAAAGGTCTGGGTGGGGAGTTTCCCAGCACAGAGGAATCTTTGCCACCAGTGCGACCAACTAATGGCTGGCGTTCATCAGGACAAATGGTAGCACTACCTCCCCTGTCTTTAGAACGGGAGCGGGTAAGTGCACCTACTGAGTTTGACCGCTTGCTGGATGAGTCTTTTAACTATTCTGAGAGTTTTGATGTCAAGACCAGTAGATACACCGGCCCCAATGGTGAAGATTTACCACTACATATTTATCCCTATGGTGTCAGTCGTCACCAACTAGAACAGGTGATTGGTGTATTAAATCTGCCAGTGATTTTGACTAAAGACATTGACACATCTGATGCAGTTTTAGCACTGCGATCGCACGTGAAAAACCAGGCGAAACTCAGGCAAATGGCTAAAGCCCGCCATGTGCCAATTCACATGATTAAGGCTAGTACAATTCCCCAGATTACCCGTGGTTTGCGGCGGTTGCTGAACATGGAAGATCCGGAAATGACCGATGAGCTAGAACTACAACTGTTTTTACACAGTGGCACTGATGATGAGGTGGATGCCCTAGAAGAAGCTAGACTGGCTGTGGAGCAGATTGTCATTCCTAAAGGACAGCCTGTAGAGTTATTACCCCGTTCTTCTAAGGTACGGAAGATGCAGCATGAGTTGGTAGAACATTATCGACTCAAGTCTGATAGTTTTGGGGAAGAACCAAATCGGCGGTTACGGATTTATCCAGCTTAATTCAAAACTGGGGATGGGGAAAATTACCCTACTTTCCTCATCCCCTATTAACCCTCTTTTGTCACTCTAGGCAGAGGAAAAGTGGAAATACGGGATATTGCAGTTTTGAAAAATTGAAGGAGTTAGATTATTGACAAGCATTTGAAGTTGAAAACAACCGTCAGATAATTGTCGTTATTTGCCAATATCTAATTTCTGATTTTTTCCCAAATATTATCTCTCTAATATATCTATTTTCGTAACTTAAATCTGAGAATACACGCTTGAATCTTTGCCAATCAGAGTATTTTACTTCCGAGTCTGTAATTCCCCATTATCTGTGATTTGAGCGAATCGCTACCAGAAAATTAAGATTTAATTCATTGAGGACACTTACAAAATTTTTACCACTTTCACCATATAAACTATCTGCCAAGACAAGATTAAATCTAAACCCCTGTTATGCAATTATTAATAACGGAACATCATACAATTTAAACTTATGGTCTACCGTAATTATTGTTAGGCCTTCTACCAAAGCCTGAGCAATTAACATTCTATCAAAAGGATCTTTATGATGCATTGGCAAATCAGCAACCTTTATTGCATGTGCCAATTTCATCGCTAAAACCTCTAATCGACTAAAACGCAAAGCTTCCTCTAAATTATTAGGAGCTATTAACTTTCCTAAAGACTGTTTAATCGAAATTTCCCAAGCACTAATAGCACTAACAAAAATTATATTTTTAGGATTAATAATTACTTCTCGTACCTGAGTTGACAACTTAGAATCATTTTCTAAGAACCATAACAGGATATGAGTATCTAACAAAAAACTCATTAGTCTTCACCATAAAAAGCAGCAATCACCTCTTCCAAAGTATCATCAAAATCCTCAGAAATCTTAACTTGTCCTTGCCAAAAACCTGGAACTCTTGGTTCTAAGACTTCTTCACCATTGATCGCCATTGAGCCATGATTTAAACCCGCTTTTTCGACTGTAGAGTCTTCTGGCTCAAGAGGTAAAACTTTTGCCCAAGGAACGCCCTGACGAGTTAGAGTAATTTCCACATGATTTTGAATATCTGATAATAAATCAAGTAAATTTTCAGATAAGTAAGCAATATCAAAAGTTTTTTCTGACATTTTTATTTGTGTCCTACTCACTACAAGTATTATATAGCAATCCGGTTTGACAATCTCGTTTCTTAGCCTCTAGCTGGGAACACAATTCTCAGAGGATGTCTGAAAAGTAAGAAAGCCCACGTAACTGACTTTAGCTCGATAAAGTAGCTTTTCGCCTTGTACATAGCCTGTGTAACGTACTCTCACTGTTGCGCCTGGTTCTGCTGTCCCTTCGATTAATTCGTGCATTTGGGGATTATATGCTACCTCTGCTCCCACTGGGGCGATCGCCTCTATTCCCCACTCCTGTAACAGTCTTTCTAAGGGTTTCTGCACCAAAGGGACAATTTTAATTGCAGCTAGCTGGGGATTTTCCTCAGCTTTATAGGCTACTGTGGGCCATTGTAATAATAAAGATTCCAGTAGTTGTAAACTCGACTGCTGGAACTCCTGTATTAACATTTCTCGCTGTTGTTCTAATTGCTGTTGCGATCGCTGGTACTCTGTTTTTAATGCTTCTATCTCGGTTTGGCTCCGGGGTAGGTCATCCTGAGTAGTCACCGGTGAAAAAGTCTCTATTAATTCAGCCAATGAAATCTTCAGCACTTGGGATAACTTCAGCAGCACATCCACCCGCATTTGTGTTAATTTCCCTTGTCGCAGCCGTAATATTTGCCGTTCTGAAACCCCAGCATCACGACTTAAGGCTTTAAAACTAGGGATATTTACACGCTGCATCAAATTTTGCAGCTTTTGGGTGTGATTACTCATTGGTTAAGCTGTGACATATTTAACTTACATACCATGGGCGGGCAGGATGCCCACCCCACAAAAGTTTCATGTAAATATTTTTTAGGTTATTCTTCCAGTAAACTTCTCAACATCCAAGCGGTCTTCTCATGAACTTGCATCCGTTGAGTTAATAAGTCGGCGGTGGGTTCGTCGTTCACCTCTTCCAATACAGGAAAAATAGAGCGTGCAGTTCTGACTACCGCTTCTTGTCCTTCCACCAGCAAGCTAATCATTTCCTTAGCTTTAGGAACTCCCGCAGTTTCCGCAATTGAACTGAGTTTAGCATATTCGCTGTAGGTTCCCGGTGCTGGGTATCCCAAGGCTCTAATCCTTTCTGCGATTAAATCTACTGCTAAAGCCAGTTCTGTATACTGTGTCTCAAACATTAAATGTAAGGTTTGGAACATTGGACCTGTAACGTTCCAATGAAAGTTATGGGTTTTGAGATACAGTGTATAAGTGTCAGCTAATAAACGAGATAACCCCTCGGCAATTTTCGCTCTACTCGCGTCGTCAATACCGATATTGACATTTTTAGCTGTTGCTTGAGATGACATATTTTTTCTCCTGTTTACTTCTATCCGATTATGCTAAGTGCATCTTGAGTACCCTAGGTGTAGCTTTACGGACTCTCGCCTTGATTGTTGCTTTACCTAAGCGCTGACAAGCTTCATAACGGTGACAACCGGAAAAACCATAATACTGTCCGTCCACTTCTAGGACATCGATGGGTTCCTGTTGTCCGATCGCTGCAATAGACTCCATTAAGGCTTGGACTTTATCAGGGTCGTTGACACGGGGTAAAGGGCGTTTGATTTGATTTAAGGGGATTTCTTCAACTCTCATCATCCTTCTTTGCTCTCCTGTCTTAATCATAGTCGTTATGAGTTTGATTTTACAATTAAGTTGAGTAAAAAATTGTAAATGTATATTAAATAACTACTTACCGTAAAGTAGGCGATCGCCTTGACACCAGCAATATCCTTAAATTTTGGAGCTTCTGAAAATTTAGTTATAGCAGTTTATACCTAGATAAAATACAGATATTAATTGTATAACTATTGTGGGGTGGGCATCCTGCCCGCTCTACCGTACCCACTTAGATGAAGTCCGCTGTAAGTGCTTACTCACCTTCTGCATCTATTTCTTGTATATTGAAAATTGGTAACTCTGTCTCCACTTCTAAAGAGTTGGACTTTTCTAACTCTGTTGGTTGTGGAAACTCCGTAGCTGCAAATAATTCACTGTTAATTACTTCCGCAAATAAGGAAGATAAACTAGGATATAAATCTACAGTAGCATCTAAAACCCAGAGTAAATCAAGCAATTCACCATCAAATTGCCAAGTTTGAGGACGAATATCATCCAAAGGTGAGGACTTTTTCCCAGCACCGTCTCTCATCCTATAAGCTAACCAGGACTTGACAACTTCTAAACCTGAAACACTAAAATGATAAACTTCTGGGCGGACATTTTCAAATACACCTCTACCAACTTTTAATTCTTGTGTACCCACATCATAAGAAAATTCTGTGGGATAATCATTTACTGTATTGGGTATTCCTACTTGACAACGAACTTTACCAACAGGAATTTTACCTGGTTTTTTACCACTGGGAACAAACCTTTGACCATAGGTATGTAACCAAACTAAAGTGCGTCCTATTTCCACTACTTTGATAAATAAATCCCTATTTTTAGTAATGGGAATCCTTGGTCCAGGTGTTTCTAGTTCATGCCAAAATTCTTTGACATATTTGGGACTTGCTAGTATGGCATAACAATAAGCAAAAAAGTCTTCTGGGTGAATATTGTAATTGAGTATATTACTAATAACTTCTAAAACTCCAGTGGTAATATTAGGTTGATTAGCTTGCGAATTTCTCCAGAGAGCAATAATATGTTTAGCACCAAAAGAACCACGAAAATGATCTAAATCAGGAATTAAAGCAGTAACAACAGCAGCAGAACCTTCACCTAGAACATTAGTTAATAAACTTGTCATATAAACTTGCTGATCACTGTGAGAACGTCGTAAATTGGGTCTAGGGCGATCGCACAATCTATTATCTAATAAAGCCCACTGGCGATCAAAACTGCGATAAGCATAACGAATTGGTTCTACAGGTAAATCCTTAGATAATAAATTAGCAATGGGAGCTAATAAATTTCCTTTATCTTCTAAAGATGAATACTGTTTACTAATTTTTCTAGCATCTGTTTCTTTAAACAGTTTTTTCTGTATCCCTGGCGATTTACTAGCATTAATCAAATTTTCCCAACGTTTATGTAAAACTTCCTTATTTTCACCAATAGTCCATTTTCTTTTAAATTGAATACCATTTTCTTGCCAAGGAAATAAATCAGTTAACTTTGCCCAATTCCAATAATCTGTATCACTAACAGGTAAAAATAAATCAGTCCAATTCTTGGGACATTCACGCCATTGTAAATCTTTAAAAGAGTGAATATTATCTAAAACTGCTAGTTTTTCTTGAGTTGTACCATCAATTCTAGTAAAATGAACTTTAGCAGCAACTTCAGGTTGAGGTTGGTTGTAACAAACCCCAATAGCAATAGCCACAGGAGTTTGAATTGCAAACACATTATCTGTTTTTCTAGCCCCTAAATTATCACCTTCCAAATCAATAATCCACAGTTCATCAAACGTTTGACGCATCACCTTACGCATTCCCGCAAATCCAGGGCCACGCAAATAGGAAGAAGCTGTTATAAAACTGATAATTCCGGCTTGATTTTCTGTGTTAGCTTCAAATACTTTCCACAAAGCCCATCGCCAAAAATAAACATAGTCATTATATAAATTTTTAGCATGAACACCATAACCCATTTCTGTTAATGGTTCTAGAAAATCCTCTAAAATAGGACGTTTTTTAATTAATTGCCGATTTTCATCTACCTTTTGCTCATCATCTCCAAATCTGACCCATCCACCCTTTCTTTTTTGATTAATTAAATCATCTTCATCAATTGTTTGACGGTTATAAGGTGGATTTCCTAAGCAAACCATCACCGGTGTATTTTGTTTAATTTTTTGAGCGCGTTTATATTCTTGACCTAAAGATTTGTAAATTAAAGGTAAATTACCACTTAATTCAGCATAGGGAGATTCTAAAGTATCACTCAAATAAACATGAACACCATTTTCAGGTAAAGTACCACCTTCACTTAAAATTTGTTGAGTGAGACGTAAATGAGCAACAGCATAAGGGCCAACTAAGATTTCAAAAGCGTGAATATTTGCTGCTGCATTTGTAGCAGCAGAAACTCTCATTCCTTTTCCTCTTAAATTACTAATTTGATCCAGTCCATGTTTAATAGCTGTTAAAATATAAGTTCCTGTACCACAAGCAGGATCTAAAGTAATAACTTTATCATCTACAAAGGAAAATTCAGCATCAAAATGCTCTCCTAATAATTCAGCTACTAATCTTACTTGTGTTTTAATAACAGGAATAGGAGTATAATAAACTCCTCTTTCTTTTCTCATCTTTGGATCATATTGAGCCAAAAAATCCTCATAAAAATATAACCATGGGTCTTCAGAATCATTTTCATTTATTGCCGTAATATCAATAGCTGCAATTATTCTTTCCAATAGACTTACAGAAACTTCTATTTGTTCGCGTGCTCCTTCATCACCTAAGATTTTTAAAGCATCAGCTAGTAAATTATGACCAGTTCTAATAGTTTTAACAGCTTGTGGTAAAGATAGATCATCAGCACCGGAAAACCTCGCCAATAAAAGTGCATAGGTTAAGGTTTGAGCATAAGCATCTGCAAATTGTTGATTATCCGCATCAGGAAACAAATAATGTCGCCAATCTTTAGCTACTTGACTTAAATTAGATTCAGGATTCTCAAGAGCATTCAAAACATCTTTTCTTAATAACCGACAAATAGGAGCAAGCATTTCTGCTAAAGCTTTTGGCGTAGAAGGAACAATTGGATGCCAATTGAAAAAATCTCGCAATAATATTAGTAAATCATTAGCATTTTGAGAACTAATAGCTGATGCACCCTTGCAAGTAATATCTCCTGAAAATTTAATGATCTTTCCGACCTTTTCACCTGTGCGATACAGTCCCCAATTATTGCCATCTGTATAAATTAAATTGGGAAGATTTTTAAACTTTTCCCACTGTTGTTTATCATCTCCTTTCAATTTACTAGTATCTGCGCCCTTTCCTGGTGCTTTTAGTTCAATATGTCCAATTAAAAGACCATTAATTGTTATTCCCATATCTGGTCTTCCTGAAAGTAGCTTTTCTTGTACCTCAGTAACTACTACAATAGATAGATTCAGAATATTTGCTGCTGATTTTAACAAATTTTCTATAGGTGATTTCAGTTGATCTTCAGCACCAAAAGAGACAGAAGAAAGTGAGAATTTATTAGTTAATTCCTTTGCGTAAGCTTGAAGATTAGATAAAAATTGACTCTGATTATTTTTCGCCATATTCATAAATAAATAACAATTATTGATACATAATCTCTGTATCAAAACATTTCATATGTATTTTATAATGATTGGTGATACATAGAAAAATATACAAAAAAATTAATACTTATATTACTTTTTAATAAAAATAATTGTATAATATTTGTGCTTGTAAGTTTTACAGCCCCTGTCATCTGAGTTAGGTACACTAGGGCGGACAGGATGCCCACCCCACAACATATATGATATTGTGGATCAAAATTAGTCAGCCAAATATTACCCCGTCTAGGGACAGAAGAACTAATAATCAAGTCTCCTGTCTGTAATTCTTGCCATTCTTGATTATGCTGGTAGTGCATTAACATTAGATGATCATATAATTAATTATTGTTAATACTTACCAACTACTCACCATCTCTTGATTATGAACCAAGCCAAAACAGGAATACTGGAAAAGTTCGTCAACACAGTTATGGGGGTCAAACCTGGTAAACAAAACCCCCCTAACACCTCAAAAGCGACCACACAAGAACTAGATATCAACGCAGTTTTAGTTTATAAACTAGGGACTATCCTACAAATAGCAGTGATGATTCTTGTGTTGCTGGGAATGGAAAAATTAATCATATTCATTGAACATAATTCCGGTTTCCCCAGTTGGGTTAGCACTGCATTAACTGCATTATTTTTTGCCGTCTTAAGTATCCGTTCCCGGATTTTTTCCCTTTTAGATAATACTCGTTCTCGTACCACCTATGACCAAGTAATTAGACCCAGATGGTCTCCCCCACCTTTAGCATTTCCCATCGTTTGGATGATCATAGCAGTTTTGCGGGTTATTTCCTCTGTATTAGTTTGGCAAACAATGAATCACCAATTTTTGGT
The DNA here is from genome assembly GCF_029891665.1 of Anabaenopsis sp. FSS-46. Classification (NCBI taxonomy): domain Bacteria; kingdom Bacillati; phylum Cyanobacteriota; class Cyanophyceae; order Nostocales; family Nodulariaceae; genus Anabaenopsis; species Anabaenopsis sp. FSS-46. Next base: position 56,607 of record NZ_JANQDG010000067.1, read on the forward strand.
ATTACCTTTAATTCTGTTTGTGGTACATCTAGCTTTAGGGGATACTTGGAATACAATTTTTACCGTAGAACGGAGATTAGGCGCTGCTGTTCCGGTGGTGATTTTAGGTCCTTGGTTGTCTGCGCTAGTGGTGACAGCAATTTATTGGGAAACTAATCCTTTAGCAGGGATGATTTTATCATTTTCCTGTGTTTGGTTAACTGTAGCTGCTGTACTAGTGTGGAGAATTTGGCAATTAAACGGATCAGAGCCATTGTATCCCTTAAAGCTTGCATCTGGGGAGAAATAAATAGGGCTGGCTGAATAATAAATGTAAAACCTATATACAGCACTTTTCAAGTAAATAAAGTACACACCTTAATATCATAAATCTTGTGGGGTGGGCATCCTGCCCGCCCTTTTGTACCTACTCAGATGAAATGCGCTGTAAATCAAAGGTTTGAGGTTGCTAAAAAAGAAAACAGGTGCAGGGTTTTTGAAGGCTCTACCATCAAAAGTGTACATTTTGGGTTAAATAAATCAGAAAATTTAGGGATGACAGATAGCTGAAACTGTTCCCTGTTCCCTGTTCCCTGTTCCCTACCCCCACGAAAAGACTTTCTGTTGCAAACCCTAAATCATTAAAATTTACCTGGGAAAACAAGGGACAATCTCACTTTATTTTTGAGTAGTGGATTCAAGATACCTGAAAACAGGTAGGGAAAAATTATTCTCTACCTCTTAACTGAATACTTAAAATATTTGATAATTTTCTTGATAATAAGTGTAAAATTATGTTGTAGTATTCTGCTCAAAAATATTCCTTTCTATCACATCCAAATTTAATTCTTGACCATTTTTATTTTTAACCTGATGATTTTTCTCAGGTGGTAAAAGTTGCTCTCCTTTATACTCTATTAATTCTAAAACCCGTCTCAAACCAATTTTTAAATATTCTTCCTGTAGTTCAATACTGATAGATTTTCTCCCTAACCGTTTAGCTACCGCAGCAGTTGTAAAAGTACCAGCAAAGGGATCAAGTATTAAACTTCCCTCATGACTACTTGCTAAAATAATTCTTTCTAGTAATGACTCCGGTTTTTGTGAAGGATGGTTTTCATATTCCGCCATGCGATATCTCACACGGGGAAAATACCAAGCATTACCGGGGACTTTTTCCGTATTATAAGGAGTAGGTACAGGTTTTCTGTAATCTATTAATTTACGTTCTGCGCCTGTTTTGGCGGCAATTTTAATATTATCACTATTAAAAATATAATTGTTTTTATTTTTGACGCAATGGAGAATGGGTTCATACATTGAACCAAAGTATTTTGTAGCTTGTACTCCAGAGCTATCATAATGCCATATGATGCGACTGAGAATAGTTAACTTTTTTCTCAGGTAAATGTCAAAATAAGGCATTGCTTGGGTGCTGGTCATGAGATAAATTGTCCCATTTGGTTTGAGAATGCGAATACACTGATCAAGCCATTGATATGACCAATTTAAATATTCTGCTTCTGATTCCCATTTATCATGGAAATTGCTAAATTGCTTACCTATGTTATAGGGAGGATCAATAAAAATTAAATCTACGGAATCTGTAGGAATATATTTTGATAAGGTGCTGATAGTATCACCATGAAAAATGGTATGTTGTTGATTTCCGTAGCGTTCAATCATAATTATCCTTGACAAGTTTACCATATTTCCATCAACATAAAAGCAATAAAAGAATATATGGAGGTGATCACATCGGATCAATCCATACTTCAATATCACAACTAATAGTATCAAAACGTAAAATCATGGTTAGGCGATACTTAATTTTGTTTTTTGGTACTTCAAATCCGCAATTCCTCAAGCATTTTCCAAGGATTCCCCTTTCAGATAACATTCTAGTGCATCCGTCACCAACTTATTGAGATTCACCCCCCGTTGTTGAGCAAATAAAGCCGCTTGACGATGAAGTTGGCTACCTACACGCACATTAAAACTACCCTTAAACGGCTTCTCAGGCTCAATCCCTTTTTCTGCACACAGAGCCAAATAATCATCAATTGCTTCCTCAAAACTAGCCCTGAGACTAGCCACATCTTCCCCTTCAAAACTGATTAAACTGCGGATATGTTCCACTTGTCCGTAGAATATTTTATCATCATCACTATAGTGAATCGACCCGAAATAATCCTTGTATTGCATCATGTTATTCATAGCAATTCTTCCCCTTGGAGAATCTTGATAATCTGTTCAATCTGATATCGTTTGAGAATATTTTGAGGATGGGGTTCATGTAAAGTAATAATCACTCCGCCATCATTGAGAAAACGCCGCCGAGAACCTCCCGTTTTTCCCGTCGTGCTGACCTCCTCAAACCCAAACCCCGAAAGCAACGTAACTAACTCCTCCCAGGTGAAATCTTTGGGAATACTAAGAAACCGCTTAATTAATTTCTCCCTGCGGGTCATGAGAACTCCCGACTGCTTACTTCCATTATCTGTCCTCAGAAAAATTTTGCAACTAGAATTAGTTACATTATTCCATATACCTGATCCGAAATTAGGTTAGCCACAAAACCCTCCTTTCTTTCTCTTGTACCTGGTGCTTCACAAAAAAAACGGTAGAGAACGGAAATTCCCCACCGCTGATTTAACTTTTATAGTTTCTAACTAGGAATCAACACCCTGAGTTAATAACTCGCGGCGCTGTCCAGCACTAACTTGAACGTTACCACTCTCGTCAACATCAACTAAGGCTGTATCACCATCCTTAATGCGACCAGAGAGAATTTCTTCAGCTAGGCTATCTTCTAATAAGCGCATGATAGCTCGACGTAATGGCCTAGCGCCGTAGCTGGGACTGTAACCCTCTTGAATTAGTCTGTCCTTAAAGCGATCGCTCACCTCTAAAGTGATACCCTTTTCAGTCAGACGACCAAATACTTCCTTGAGCATGATTTCGGCGATTTCCGTCACCTCAGCCTTACTCAATTGACGGAAGACGATAATTTCATCCAGACGGTTGAGGAATTCAGGACGGAAGTACTGCTTGAGTTCTTCATTCACCAGAGAGCGAATGCGGTTGTATTGAGTCTCCGTCGCATCATCAGCGAATTCAAAGCCGATACCGCCGCCGCCTTTTTCAATTACCTTAGAACCTATGTTAGAAGTCAGAATTAACAAAGTGTTCTTAAAGTCCACCGTGCGACCTTTCGCATCTGTTAACCGTCCGTCTTCGAGAATTTGCAGCAGCATATTGAAGACATCGGGGTGAGCTTTTTCGATTTCGTCGAATAGCACCACAGTATAGGGTCGGCGACGCACAGCTTCAGTTAACTGACCGCCTTCGTTGTAACCAACATAACCAGGAGGCGACCCAATCAACTTACTAACGGTGTGGCGTTCCATGTATTCCGACATATCCAGGCGAATCATTGCTTCTTCAGAACCGAAGAAGTAGGAAGCCAAGGACTTAGCCAACTCAGTTTTACCTACCCCAGTTGGACCGGAGAAGACAAAACTAGCGATGGGTCGATTAGGATTCTTCAAACCGACACGAGCGCGGCGAATGGCGCGGGAAACAGCTTTCACCGCATCTTCTTGACCGATTAACCGCTGATGTAAGGTATCTTCCATGTGCAGCAGCTTTTCGGATTCTGATTCCGTAAGCTTGTTGACTGGTACGCCAGTCCAGGAAGCCACAATGTGAGCAATGTCCTCTTCGCCGACTACAGGCTCAACGGCTGGGATCCGGGCGCTATCACTTGGGCCGGTAGAGGTATTAGTTTTACCTTGGGCGATGGCGCGAATTTCGGCTTTGATTTCCATTTCGCGATCGCGCAGTTCCCCAGCTTTGTCAAAGTCTTGGGAGCGGACAGCTTCGTCTTTTTCTTTTAAGATTTGCCGTAGTTCTTTGTCTAACTCTTTAGCTGCGGGTGGTAATTGGGAGTTCATTAAACGTACCCTAGAACCAGCCTCGTCAATTAAATCGATAGCCTTATCTGGTAGATAGCGATCGCTAATGTAACGGTCAGATAATTTTGCTGCCGCCACCAAAGCCTCATCAGAGATTTTCAGCTTGTGGTGTTGCTCATAGCGTTCGCGCAACCCGTGGAGGATTTCAATGGTTTCATCTACAGAAGGTTCTCCCACCATCACCGGTTGGAAGCGTCGCTCTAGAGCTGCATCTCGCTCAATGTGCTTGCGGTACTCATCTAAAGTCGTAGCGCCAATACACTGTAACTCACCCCTAGCCAAAGCCGGCTTGAGGATATTAGCTGCATCAATAGCCCCTTCTGCAGCACCAGCACCGATGAGAGTGTGTACCTCGTCAATTACCAGGATGACATTACCCGCCGAGCGGATTTCATCCATGATTTTCTTGAGGCGTTCTTCAAACTCACCCCGGTACTTGGTACCTGCTACTAGCAAGCCGATATCTAGGGTTACCACCCGCTTATCTTCTAGGATGTCGGGAACATCCCTGTTAGCTATGCGGGATGCTAGACCTTCGGCGATCGCTGTTTTCCCTACCCCTGGTTCACCGATTAATACTGGATTATTTTTAGTCCGGCGCCCCAAAATTTGGATCACCCGCTCAATTTCTTTAGCACGTCCTACAACTGGGTCTAGCTTGTTGTCCGTCGCCATTTGGGTTAAGTTCGAGCCAAACTCATCCAAGGTGGGAGTTTTGGTGCGTCCCGATGGCCCTGTGGCTGAAACCTCTGCTGTTTCTCCGAGCATTCGGATCACTTGGGTTCGTACCTTAGATAAATCTACCCCTAGGTTTTCTAGCACCCTGGCTGCTACACCTTCCCCTTCCCGGATCAGGCCCAACAGCAGATGCTCGGTGCCAATGTAGTTATGCCCTAATTGGCGCGCTTCTTCCAAGGATAGCTCTAGTACACGCTTTGCCCGTGGCGTAAACGGAATTTCCACGGCCACAAAGCCCGAACCCCGGCCTATGATTTTTTCTACCTCAATCCGGGCATCTTTGAGATTGACACCCATTGATTTCAACACTTTAGCCGCAACTCCCGTACCTTCCCCAATCAGACCTAGGAGGATCTGTTCGGTTCCCACGAAGTTGTGACCTAAGCGGCGGGCCTCTTCTTGGGCCAGCATGATTACCTTAATGGCTTTTTCTGTGAAGCGTTCAAACATGGCATTTTTCCCATCACCTGCGTCGTGCCGGTATGCTGATTTTAGCACAGGCTCTGCTTTTGGATGCCTGTATAAAGATTATAGGCCACGAAAAAATTTCGCCCCACATCCTGGCTTAATTGTTAGTTTTTTATTACTTTTTTTATGGTTGCTATACTTAGGGGCTTGAGTTTACTAGTGTTTCCCTGCTTTACAACTATCCAGCAAGCCGCTATGCTTAGGCTTTTATTTAACTATTTCCAAATATAGACTTATAACATACTTATCAGTCTCTATTCAAGAATATGCTGGACTAATAATTTATTTTAAATCTAAAAAATTTATTGATTAAATATTTTAATAGCGCATGGCAGCAAAAACATGAATTTTTTCTGCCTAATGTGATCCTCATCCCGGTTTAGCTAGGCATAATTACCCATGAGTCAACGCATTTGCCAAAAAGATTTCCTTAAGCCATAGACCACAGTAGTATGCCAATTCTCCAAAGTTTCTGCAAATTGCGGAGATTGTAAATCTGACAGCCACAACACCTTAGCATCCTCTCCATTATCCTGGTAATAACCCCGCCGCCGTCCGGCTATCTTAAAGCCAAATTTTTCATATAAGGATATGGCCGCCAAATTAGAAGCGCGGACTTCCAGGGTGGCCCGATCCAGTCCGCGATCGCTTGCGGTTTGAAGTAGAGAATACAGTAAAGCCTGTCCCAAACCTTGACGGTGATATTGGGGATGAATTGCCAAAATTGTAATGTGTGCTTCTTCTAAGATTGCCCAAAAGCACCCCATTCCTAGCAGTTTTGACCCATAAACCGGGGAAAATAAACCCAATAATTCACTGTTGGGACTGTTTAACTCTCGTTGATAGCCATCCATAGTCCACAGACCGCCAAAACAGGCTTGATCTAGTTCCAGGATGGCAGTTAGATCATTTAAAGTCAGGGATTTCAGTTTTAAGTCTAATAAGATCACGTTAATGGCGAATGGGTAAATAAATATGAAGATTGAAACATCCTTGAGGGGAAAAAGCGCCGTCAACTGAACCTAGGCATATCTCCTGTTTCCACGCTATTTTGGTTAAACTGAAAATCGGGACGCTGAATGACCTCACGCCCAAAAAAATTTCAACTTTGAGCAAGGACAATTTATAAGAACTATGGTATCCACTCACCCCACTGGCGTTCAATATGCTGGTAGTCAATATTTACCTCAAATTCAAGGACGTGAAAACATCAATGTTTCCCCCAACCAGGAACTTTTACCAGTTACCGCCAAACTTAACAGTCAGGACATCCTAGAAATTGGTGGGTGTGATGTCAAAACCCTGGTGGAGCAGTTTGGTTCACCTTTGTATATTTTAGATGAAGAAACCCTGCGTTTAGCTTGTCAGCAATATCGAGATACATTTAAAAAATATTACCAGGGTGAATCTCAGGTACTATACGCATCCAAAGCCTGGAACTGTTTAGCAGTTTGCGCGATCGCTGCATCGGAAGGATTAGGTATAGATGTAGTTTCGGGAGGGGAATTATATACAGCTATAAGTGCCGGTGTGAACCCGGATAAACTCTACCTCCATGGCAATAATAAATCTCATGAAGAACTGCTTTTAGCTATAGAGTCTGGTAGCACCATTGTGGCAGATAACTGGCAAGAACTGCATACCTTGGTAAAGATGGCAGAACAAGCACCGGGGACATCCACCCCCATCCGGGTGATGTTGCGGTTAACCCCAGGAATTGAATGCCATACCCACGAATACATTCGCACGGGACATTTAGATAGTAAATTTGGCTTTGACCCTAATGATTTGGACGAAGTATTTACCTTTGTCAGTCAGCAACCTTCTTTAAACTGCGTTGGGTTACATGCTCACATTGGTTCCCAAATTTTTGAACGCCAACCCCATCGAGATTTGGCTGCTGTCATGGTGCAGTGGTTAAAAAAGGCGGCAAATTATGGTTTAAGCGTCACAGAATTAAATGTGGGCGGTGGTTTAGGAATTAGGTACACTGAATCTGATGATCCCCCCAGTATTACAGAATGGGTGAAGGCGATTTGTGAAGTTATCCAAGCAGCTTGTACTGCCGAAAATCTCCCTTTGCCAAAATTGTTATGTGAACCAGGGCGATCGCTGATTGCCACAGCGTGCGTCACAGCCTATACTATGGGATCATCAAAGGTTGTGCCCGACATTCGTACCTACGTGACAGTTGACGGTGGGATGTCTGATAATCCCCGACCCATTACTTACCAGTCAGTTTATCGAGCAGTAGTCGCTAACAAGATGTCTGCTCCCCTCACCCAAACAGTGACAATAGCTGGTAAGCATTGTGAATCAGGGGATATTCTGATTAAAAATGCCCAACTGCCGGAAACTCAACCAGGGGATATACTCGTAATCATGGGGACTGGTGCGTACAATTACAGTATGTCATCAAACTATAATCGCTTACCCCGCCCGGCTGCCGTTGTAGTAGCCAATGGGGAAGCAAATTTAATTTTGCGGCGCGAAAGTTATCACGACTTGATTCGACAAGATTGTCTACCAGACAGGCTCAACGTGCAGAACTAATAACCGGTTTGTATAGTCACTAGCTAGGAAAATATCAGTAATAGCTAATGACTCAACACTTGCTGTTTCCTCAAGGGTTAACCTTTGGGGCATGAAAATAACAGCAAAATGACAGAATATTGAGGGATAACAAAGAGTAATCCAGATGTCATGAGAGATTGGTGGAAGCAATGGCTGACAAACCTGGGATGGTCGCAGTCCTTGCTGCTTGGGACTCTGGATATCTTGTTGGTGTTAGCGCTGACCTACATGATACTAGTTATTATTAGTGAGCGCCGAACACTGTGGATGGTGCGGGGTTTTATTATCTTAATGCTAGCTTCAGTACTCAGTGGCAGAATGGGTTTCCCTCTGCTCAATTTTGTATTGGAAAAGTTAGTGATTGGCTGCGCTGTAGCAATGGCTGTGGCTCTCCAGTCTGAATTTCGCCGATTTTTGGAGCAGGTGGGACGCGGTGAATTTCAGCAATTATTTAAACCATCCAGTTTAACCATCCCCAACTCTGATAGTGTAATTGATGAAGTTGTTGATGCGGTCAAAGAACTTTCAAAAAACCGCATAGGGGCTTTGCTGATTTTGGAAACCACAGGTCCAATTCACGAGCGGGATTTTTCTGTGCCTGGAGTTAAGCTAAATGCTGATGTTTCTAAGGAACTTATACAGACTATTTTTCAGCCGAAAACTTTACTCCACGATGGGGCAACCTTAATCCGTGGCTCGCGTATTGTATCATCTGGTATAATCCTACCACTTTCGGGGCGCACGGCCTCCCGCCAGTTGGGAACACGCCACCGGGCAGCCATGGGGATCACTGAGCGGGTAGAAAATTGTATCTGTGTGGTTGTATCAGAAGAAACGGGTTCTATTTCCTTAGCGGAACGAGGAACTCTCAATAGACCACTGACGATTAGGACACTCAAGGAGTCCTTAGAGGCTCGATTATCAACCACTGTAGACCGGGAAGCTGTTGCTCCTAGTCTCTTAGGTTGGGGTCGTCAGATAGGTAGTAAAGCAATAGTAATAATTTCAGGTTTACTTGGATTACCATCGACCGCTTCTCGAAATAAAAAATGACAGCACAACAAACTCAACTGCAATTTTTACCTTCTGACTTAAAACGAGAACTACTGCCAAAGCACGTCGCAGTGATTATGGATGGCAATGGTCGATGGGCTAAACGTCAAGGTCTACCCAGAATTATGGGACATAAGCGCGGAGTGGATGCGCTCAAGGATTTGTTGCGCTGTTGCAAAGACTGGGGGATTCAGGCACTAACGGCTTATGCTTTTTCTACCGAAAACTGGAAAAGACCCCAGGAAGAGGTAGATTTTTTGATGACTTTGTTTCAAAGGGTTCTCCGCCAAGAACTTCGGGAAATGCTCGAGGAGAATGTTCAAATCCAGTTTGTCGGTAATTTGGATGCTCTACCTCCATCGCTGCAAGCTGAAATCTCCCGCTCAATGGCAGAAACTCGCAATAATCGCGGTATTCGGTTTACTGTAGCTACTAATTATGGGGGACGCCAGGAAATTTTACAAGCCTGCCGGGCGATCGCCCAAAAGGTACAGCAAGGTGTCCTTAAACCTGATGAAATTGATGAACAGTTGTTTGAGGATCACCTGTACACAGCTGGAATTACTGACCCTGATTTATTAATCCGTACCAGTGGCGAAATGCGACTTTCCAATTTCCTGCTTTGGCAAATGGCCTATGGGGAAATTTATATTACTGATGCTCTTTGGCCAGATTTTGACCGCACTGAGTTTCACCGCGCTTTGTTTGCCTACCAGCAACGAGATCGGAGGTTTGGAAAGGTTTAGGTCAAGGAAGTTCTAGCAAAACTCAAAAGTAAAAACACTTACTCCGAAATGGTTTGGGAATTTTGTCATGTCCCCAGATCCGTGTCCATTCCTGTAAATGCCCGATCACACGAACCCCACAGGCACAGGGAACACAGAGGAAAAACATGGCTAATCACCATATTCTTGATTGGGATTTTGGAGATTGTCTTGCTATTCCATGGTAATATGTGTATGAGTTATAACTGATATCAAAATACTGTAACTTGATAGATTAAGTAAGAGAGCGGGAGAGTGGGAGGAAATGCTACCTCACCCCCTGACTCACAGAAATTTAGGAGTGTGAGACCGGTATGTGGGTGCATAATTGGAATCGCTGGCAACGGCAGCCATTGAAAAGATATATTTCGCTATTTTTAATAGTAGTGTGTTTAAGTAGTGCGATTGCCGCTTGCTCTCCTAGTAATAGTGCTAACACCGGCAGAAAAGAACTAACTCTAGTGAGCTACGCTGTCACCCGTGCGGCTTACAAAAAGATTATTCCCCTGTTTGTTGAATACTGGCGAGAAAAAACCGGAGAGATAGTCACCTTTGGCCAGAGCTACGGCGGGTCAGGCTCCCAAACCCGTGCCGTCATTGACGGTTTAGAAGCGGATATTGTCGCCCTAGCACTATCAGCAGACACTCAGCAACTCCAGGAAGCCGGGCTAATTAAACCAGGCTGGGAGAAAAAGACACCCAACGGCGACGGCATTGCCTACCGTTCCGTAGGGGTTATAGTTACCCGGGAAGGCAACCCCAAAAATATTCAAGACTGGGAAGACTTAGCCAGGGATGATGTCAGTGTGATTACTGCTAACCCCAAAACATCTGGTGGCGCTCGTTGGAATTACATGGCTTTGTGGGGAAGAGTGACCCAAACAGGCGGCACTGAAGAACAAGCCCAAGACTTTGTGACTAAGGTGTATGCTAACGTGCCCGTTCTCCCTAGAGATGCCCGTGAAGCTACTGATGCTTTTTTCGCCCAAAAACAGGGAGATGTATTGATCAACTATGAGAACGAACTCATCTTAGCTAAACAACAGGGACAGAATTTACCCTACATAGTTCCCGACATTAATATCTCCATTGATAATCCCATTGCCGTAGTTGATAGCTATGTTGATCAGCGAGGTAACCGGGAAGTAGCAGAAGCCTTTGTACAGTTTCTCTTTACACCCGCAGCCCAGCGGGAATTTGCCAAAGTAGGCTTCCGACCGGTAGTACCAGAAGTAGTCGCGGAATTTGCCGATACTTATCCCCAAATCTCAAACCTATTCACCATCGAGGATTTTGGCGGTTGGAGCCAAGTCAGCCCGAAATTCTTTGCCGATGGTGCAATCTTTGACGATATCCAAGCCAATATTGCCCGACCTTAGGGGACTAAACTACAACTTAAATTATACCCAGATATAGACATGATTATCATTACGTCCACATAATAGAGTGCATACAGCGAGGTAACTCTATTATGGACAACAATCAAATGACTAAGTAGGTAGGCGACACTGCTAAAGAGCTAGGCGTGTCAGTAAAAACGGTTAGACTTTCGCATTATCAAAGGTGATGTAGGTCTTATGGGTATATAATATCAAAATTCAGAAAACATTGGAGGTCGAACAATGTTACTCAGTTTTCAAACAGCACTGATACCAAACAACAAACAGGTGTCAGCTTTCCGTAAAGCTTCTGGTACTGCACGACACGCTTATAACTGGGCAAATGCTGCAATCCTAGAAGTTTTAAAACTGCGGAAAACTGATAAATCTGTCAAGATTCCATCTGCAATTGATTTACACAAAAGATTAGTTGCACAGGTAAAATCCCAGCATGATTGGTATTACGAAGTTAACAAAAATGTCCCACAAAAAGCTTTGGCTGATTTACGCCAAGCATGGGATAGATGTTTCAGAAAAACATCTAAACAACCCAGATTTAAGAAAAAAGGTCAGCGCGATTCTTTTTATTTAGAGTCTGGGACTAAAGCCAAACCAGGGATGAAAAATGATGAATATCGCGTCAAGCTTCCTAATATTGGATGGGTGCGATTAGCAGAACCGTTACCAGTTACGGCAATTCATAATTGTGTTATTAGTCGTCAAGCTGAACAATGGTTTATTTCTATTAAATATGAGATAGAGAAACCTATCGTTAACGCTAAACGCCCTAGTGTTGGGGTTGATATCGGTATTAAGGAATTAGCTGTAACTAGTACAGGTAAGGTATTTTCCCACCCTAAAGCTTATCGCCGTATGAGTAAGCGCTTAAAGCGTTTACAGCGTCGCGTGAGCAAGAAAGTAAAAGGTTCTAAAAATCGCGCTAAAGCTGTTAAGAAGCTGGCTAAACTACACGCTAAAGTTGTAAATATCCGTAAAGATTCAATCCATAAATTGACTCACTATCTAGCTAAGAACCACAGCGTTATTAAGATAGAGGATTTACACGTCAAAGCATTTCTCAAAAACCATAAGTTAGCAGGCGCAATTGCTGACTGTGGTATGTATGAATTTAGACGGCAGTTAGAGTATAAAACCGAGAAATTCTCAAGTCAACTAATCATTGTTGATAGGATGTTTCCTAGTTCTCAGATTTGCTCTAACTGTGGTAATCATAGGCATAAAATGCCACTCAAAAACCGTGTTTATATCTGTCCCGATTGTGGTCACACTGAAGACAGAGATTTAAACGCAGCCAAAAATATTGACCGATGGTTTGAGAAGATTTTTATTCCTGAACGGTCAGAAACGGTAAGCTCTACCGGGATTGCTTGCGGAGCGGACAAACCTCTGAGAAGTCATTCTCAGACCGCGATGAGACAAGAAGTTAACGCTAAAACTACCAGTGTCTAGTTAGGTCTAGACTTGGGGAGTTTTAGGTAAGTTTAACCGAGCGGCTAAGTTCTATCCTGAAGCCATGACAGTTTCCAACTCACAGTCCACCTTCCCCCTCGCCCTGCAAAAGCTGAAGCGGTTTTCTTTGCCCTGGGGCATCACCATTACCTATCTATCCGTAGTCCTGCTGTTACCTGTAGCAGCCTTGATGCTGCGCGCTGCAACCCTTTCCCCAGGAGAATTCTGGCGGCTAGCTACCGCTCCCGTTGCCCTGTCAACCTACACCATCACGTTTGGTACTGCCTTCTTGGCCGCTGCTATTAACTGCGTTGCTGGTACCGCTACTGCATGGGTACTGGTGCGCTATGATTTCCCCTTTAAACGGGTTTTAGATGCCGTCATTGACCTGCCCTTTGCCCTACCCACAGCAGTTGCAGGTATTACTCTAGCTACTGTTTACAGTGAGCATGGCTGGATTGGCTCATTTCTCTCCCCCTTGGGCGTGAGAGTCTCCTTTACTCGCTTGGGGGTAGCGGTGGCAATGGTGTTTATTTCCGTGCCTTTTGTCGTTCGTAGCGTTCAGCCTGTACTGCAAGAGCTAGATTATACTATCGAAGAAGCTGCCTGGTCTCTGGGGGCTTCCCGCTGGGAAACTTGTTGGCGGGTGGTGCTACCACCACTTATACCTGCTATCCTCACGGGTACAACCCAAGCTTTTGCTAGGGCGGTGGGAGAATATGGCTCAGTGGTTTTGATTGCCGCTAATATTCCCTATCAAGACTTAATTGCCCCCATTTTAGTATTCCAACGCCTGGAACAAAACGACATAGCCGGGGCTACCGCGATTGGTACGGTGTTACTGCTGATTTCCTTGGTACTGTTGCTCATGGTCAACTTACTGCAAGCTTGGAGGCAAAGTTATGACGGTTGAACCTAAATCTAGCCAGTCTTTACCAAGATTGGTCAACTCCCAGAAGGATAGAGAGTGGGGTAAATTTGCTTTGATTGCCGCAGTAATCACTTATTTAGCGCTGGTGTTACTTCTCCCGACCCTTTATGTATTCATTGGAGCCTTTAGCCGGGGTATCGCCCCGTTTTTCGCCACTCTTATCGACCCGGATTTTACTCAGGCTTTGCGACTCACAGCCATGGCTGTGGCAGTAGCTGTACCACTAAATGTAATTTTTGGTTTGTGTGCAGCTTGGGTAATCGCCCGCCGGCGGTTTCGAGGGCGCACTTTGTTACTCAGTATTATTGACTTGCCATTTTCAATTTCCCCCATTGTCACAGGTTTAATGTTGGTTTCCCTCTACGGACGCAATGGGCTACTTGGATCTGTGCTACAGTCTCTGGACATCAAGATTATCTTTTCCTTCCCCGGTATTGCTCTGGCAACTATGATGGGGGGTATGCCTTTTGTGGCTCGTGAAGTCATCCCTATTTTGGAAGAAGTGGGAACTCAAGAAGAAGAAGCTGCCAAAACCTTGGGGGCTGGTGAATGGCAGACTTTCTGGCGGGTGACATTACCTTCTATTCGCTGGGGATTGTTCTATGGTATTATTCTTACCACGGCTCGCGCTATGGGAGAATATGGTGCTATTGCTGTCGTCTCTAGTAATTTAATTGGCCGTACCCAAACTCTGACTCTGTATGTGGAAGGGGCTTACCGCAATTACGATTCCCAAAGTGCTTTTGCAGCTTCGGTGGTTTTAGCTGGGCTTGCTGGTGCAACGCTGCTGATTAAGGAGCTGTTTGAGCGTCGCATCCGGATAAAAGATCAAGAGAACAGTTAGTAATCCTGTGAAGTTTCTGGTTTTTCAATGATTTTGGCTGAGTATCGTCGAGCCTTGGTTAAAAGGTAATTTGGCTTTTTAACTTATCTATTTATTTATTGGCAAATATTAGTAACAAAGTATCAGCGAAAATAAATTATGATACCCATGATTTCAATTAACAACAGTCAGCACTTACAACTTCAACCTCTAGAAATTCCATTGCGTCTGCTATTGGGTCCAGGTCCATCCAATGCCCATCCCGCTGTTCTTCAAGCTATGAATCACTCACTGGTGGGGCATCTTGACCCGGCTTTTCTGGAACTGATGGATGAGATTCAATCTCTACTCCGGTACGTATGGCAGACAGAAAACAACCACACCATAGCAGTTAGTGGTACTGGTTCAGCGGCAATGGAAGCAACCATCGCCAATGCTACAGCACCAGGTGATGTAGTTTTGATTGGTGTAGCTGGTTACTTCGGTAATCGCCTTGTCGATATGGCTGGGCGATATGGTGCGGATGTGCGCAGTATTACTAAGCCTTGGGGGCAAGTTTTCAGCCTTGATGAAATCCGCATGGCTGTAGAACAACATCGTCCGGCAATTCTGGCTTTGGTTCACGCTGAAACATCTACCGGAGCACGTCAACCTTTAGAAGGAGTGGCTGAGGTATGTCGTGAATTTGGGACTTTGCTGTTGGTAGATACGGTGACCAGTCTGGGCGGTGTGCCTATATTTTTGGATGCCTGGGGAGTTGACTTAGCTTATAGTTGTAGTCAAAAAGGATTGGGTTGTTCTCCGGGTGCTTCACCTTTTACTATGAGCTCTCGTGCTGTGGACAAATTGCAGCAGCGCTCTACAAAGGTGACAAACTGGTATTTAGATATGTCATTATTGGGTAAATATTGGGGGAATGAACGCACCTATCACCACACAGCACCGATTAGTCTGTATTATGGCTTGCGGGAAGCACTGCGTTTAGTGGCAGAAGAGGGATTAGCTAATTGTTGGCAGCGTCATCAAGAAAATGCCGAGTATCTCTGGGAAGGCTTAGAAGATTTAGGATTAACTATGCACGTTGAGAAGGAGTATCGGTTACCAACTTTGACTACTGTGCGTATTCCTACGGGAGTAGATGGTAAAGCGATCGCTCGGCAGTTACTCAATGAACATAACATTGAGATTGGCGGTGGTCTAGGTGAACTAGCCGGTCAAGTTTGGCGGGTGGGACTAATGGGTTTTAATAGTCGTCCAGAAAGCGTTGACCGACTTTTAGGGGCATTACGGCAAGTTTTGCCAACAACTTAGGGGGTGAACACCATTGATAACTGGGTACCAATTGCTACTGGCAGGATTTCTAGTTATTTGCTGCCATCAACTCAACTGCATCTTTGCCATCCCAATCTTGTAAGTAAACTTTTACTATTTCTTCTTTGGCGGTAGGTAGTTGCTTACCAATAAAATCTGGGTGAATTGGTACTTCTCTATGACCCCTGTCTACTAAAACAGCCAAGCGGATCACTTCGGGTCTACCATACTCAGTCACTGCATTCAAAGCGGCGCGAACTGTGCGACCTTTAAAAATCACATCATCTACTAACACAACTGTCTTCCCTGTGAGGTCAAAAGGGATGTTGCTTTTTGCCGGAGTCCTTAACCCAATTTTATCAAGATCATCTCGGTAGAATGTAATATCTAATGCTCCCACTGCCACGCTGACACCTTCGAGTGTCTCAATCTGACGTGCCAATAATTCTGCTAAGAGCGCCCCTCTGGTATAAATACCAAGGAGTACCAGTTGGGATAAATCACGGGACTTTTCCACAATCTGAGACGCTAGGCGAGTTAATGTACGACGCAGGTCTTCTGATGAAAGAATTTCAACTACTTTGGCAGACATAGTTTAGGGAATGGGTAGAGAGGCCACTAATCGCTCATGTACAAGGCTATGGGAAAAAAATCTCCCCATGCCCTATTTCATCCATATTAGTTAAGTGTATTAGCAATTAGGGGTATAGCGATCGCTACGCATAACCATAACAAAAAAGAATATCGAGTCAGCAATAAGGCATTGTGAATTACGGTTGGGGTAATGGGATGAATGACATCTCCTAAGAGGGGTTTTTGTTGAGGTACTCCCCCATACCAATTGGTACCGCCCATTTGCACACCCAAAATAGCAGCATAAGCACACTCGCTCCAGCCTGAGTTAGGACTGGGATCTTTTACCGCATCGCGGCAACATATTCGCCAAACATATAAGGGTTTACCTGATAGTAGAGCCAAAGTAATCACCGTTAAGCGACAAGGTAGCCAAGTTAAGTAATCCTCTAGCCTGGCACTAAACCACCCTATATAAGTATAGGGTGCTTGGCGATAACCTACCATGGAATCAAGGGTACTGCTAGCTTTGTATGCCAAAGCCAGAGGAATTAAACCCACACCCGGCACACAAGCGCCCACAATGGCATAAAAAAGTGGAGCCATAACTCCATCTGTAGCATTTTCTGTGACAGTTTCTAACACAGCGCGCAAAATTTCTGGTTCTGAGAGATGTTGTGAATCTCTACCGACATAATTACTTAAAATATAACGGGCTGAGTCTAAATCTCCTGCTGTTAATGGTTTTAAAACCTCCTGTGCTGCAGTCCGAAGACTTTTCAAAGCAAAACAACTAGCTAAAATAATGGTTTCTAAGACATTTCCCCATAATGGATGGAGCCATTTGGCAGTTTGAATTATTAACCAACCCAAACAGCCGCTACCAATTATTAAGGTTATGGCTAAGATAATTCCAGCTATCCGTTGAGCGAGAGAATTGTGACACACCTTGAGAAAAAATTTAGTCAGGGGAGAAATTACCCACCCCATAACTTGGACTGGATGAGGCCAACCCCAAGGATCGCCAATTAAGTAATCTAATAGTGCAGCAAGAAACAAAATAACAGATGATGTCATTATATATGAAGGCGAATCACCAATTACTAAACGACAAAACTAGCTTCTTCCCCAAGAGAAGCTTGCCAACTACGCGCATCATAATAAAGATCCGCCAGAGTAATACTGTATAAAGCCTCTTTGAGCTTTTGGTTGAGTCTTTGCCAAAGAGTGAATGTTACCCAATCTTCAGTTTGGGCTGCGCTTGGGGTCTGATGTGGTAAACGAGTCATATTTTCACCAACTGACTCTAAAATTTGACCTATAGAAATTTGTGCCGGCTTTAATGCTAGTTGGTATCCACCAATGCTACCCCGAATTGATTTCACTAATCCAGCCCGGCGCATTTCTATTAGTAACTTCTCAAGGTAAGGCGCGGGGATATCTTGGCGAAGTGCGATCGCTCTCACTGGTGCTGGTCCATAACCTGGCTGTAAACTTAAATCTAGTAATGCCTTGACACTGTAATGTCCTTTGGTAGTTAGTTTCATGGTCACGAGTTTTGTTTATTTATGAGTTATCAGTTCTTTTGTCTTCACCGCTGACCGTTGAATAATTACTAATGCTCAGGATTAAATGAGCATTTTTCTATATCATCTTTTGTTCTCATGAGCAAGGGATTTAAGTAAATAAGCCTTGAGACTGGCTTTAGGAAACTTAAACAAATATAATCTACTAGTCTTCACAAACTAGATATAGTTAAGAGCATTCCAAAGAATAGATTCCCTTGACAATGTTGGTAATTGTGCAACAATTTCATCTATGAGTGTAATATACTTATGAAAGCTGAGATAAAAACTCAAGGATTTTGTTCCTACTAGCTCGATGTCAGCTAAAATAAATCCAATTCAACTACTCCAACCATTCATTTTTCATCTAAGTTGATGCCTAAACTGAAAAAAATAGAACCCCTAATGGGTGAAGAACTGCTCAAAAAAGTTAAAGAGCTAGAAACCCTGAGCAAAGAAGAAAAAGCCAAGCAGTGCGGCTACTATACCATTACCAAAAATGGTATAGAGCGTGTGAATATGATGAAATTTTTGAATGCCCTCATTGATGCGGAAGGCATTCAGTTAGACAGTTCACCCAGTGCGAATGGACGTGGCGGGCGCAGTGCTAGCTATAGAATTAGCGTGCAATCAAATGGTAATTTACTTATAGGTTCAGCTTATACAAAACAGATGAATCTCAAACCAGGAGATGAGTTTCTCATCACACTGGGGAAAAAACATATTCGTCTGAAACAGCTAGATGCAGATGCTGCCGAAGACATGGAAGCCATAGAGATTACAGCATAATCAATTGTCAGTTGTCAGTTGTTGATTTTTTCTAGTGACTACTGACCATTAGACAGATACTAATGATTTACTCTGAGCAGAGATGAAAGGCTGTCGCGTTAGTTATAAGGTGGTTGCAATTCACCTCCGGTTAAGTATGGAACTATAACCGGAGTCCTCTTGCTCCATTAAGATAGAGCTAGTAAATGGACTAAGCGGAGGAGGTAGATGAATATACACACCTTTGATAAGGATTATATTAGTTGCCCAATTTGTCAAAGAAATCCTAAGCACAGAATAGCCCAGTCTCATGTGGGCTTGTTTAGCTGTCCTTATTGTCAGCAAAGGCTAGTAGTCTGTCGCAGTGGCCATTATGTCCGTGATCCGTTTATACTTAAACAAATAATGCTTTGTTCGTCTCTACGTCGTCAAAGTAGCCCTTTAGCTAGAATTACACGAGATTTTATTCTCAACAAGCGTCCTGTCTTAGGGTTGGCTGTTGGTCTGGCTATTTTCTTGACTATGATCACGATGACGCAGCAAAATACCAGCTATGAAGGGCAACTTCCTACCACTGAGAAAATTCCAGAACAAGATTAATCAATTTTCTGATTACCAAGCCCAGTAGTTTGATTTCATTAATAGCAGTAGAGAAATATAACTTCCCCAAAGTAAAATTTTCAGGAATTCCCCATTACCTCGTTCTGCTAAAATAGCAGCTAAAGTCATGGTCAGAGCCACAGCTGCAAAAATCAGCTGTAAATCTGTTTTCTCTACTGTGCCGGCACTGAAGTAAATACTAGCAGCAGAAGCCACTACAGCTAGTATTGACAAACTGGTTATCCAAAGACGGGGATAGGATGATGCTACAGGAAGATTTTCTATTTCTGCTAACTCAGCGCCAAAAGCTAAGGCTAGACTGGGGTAAATGGTTAATAAGTACTCAGGAGGTTTTATACTCATCAAGGATATTAGCAATAAATAGACGAGACTCCATACCAGTAAGAGTTTCGCCCAGCTGAGGTTAAGATTTGTCCAAATTAAGCGCGCAGTTTGCGGCAAAAAAATTAACCATGGCCATGTCCATTTGAGAATTTCCATGACATAGTACCAGGGGGGAGCATTATGTCTGTTAATGCCTGTGTTGATGGGGGTTAATGATTGATTGACCAGGACGACAGAAGCAAAACTGTAACCATAGTGCAACAGTTGCATACTATACCAAGCAGCCACAGGTAATATGCCAATGGTGATTCCTATCCAGAAGTAGAAACTGGTGAGCAATCTGGGTGTATCCCAAAATAGAAAGACAATGGCGATCGCACCCAGTAATATGCCTAATAGCCCCTGAGTGAAGCAAATTAATCCCAGTGCAATTCCAATACCAAGACAGTAACGCAAATCCCGCCGCGATCGCAATAGGCACCAAATCATGATGATAAAAAAGGTTACCACCGCTCCATCTAAAATAGCCAATCTGCCATAACGGACTACGGGGAGCATTGTCAGATAAATCAAGGAGCTATAAATAGCTACCCAACGTTGACGAGATATCTCCCGACTCAGAGAATAGAGCCATGGCACAGAAAATGCTGTCAAAATTGAGCCGGGTAAGCGTGTAGTCCATTCATTCACGCCTCCCAAAGAATAAGCCCAAGCAATCAACAAATGTATCAAAGGTGGTTTGTTATAATAGGGTTCACCTAGTAAGGTAGGATAGAGCCATCTCATGGAACCCGGGGGAGCACTCCAGATTTCCTTGGCAACCTGCGCCACAGTAGCCTCATCCCCATCTCGTAAGGATAATCCTCCCAGATTAATACTAAACAGTAAGACTGCGGCCAACAGTAATACCATGAGCCATGCCCAATCAATCCATTGATTAACCGTGCGATGCTGTTTTTCTAGATAGTCCGAAACAAAACTTCTTTCTTGCATATTCTCTGATCATCATTTTACTTACTGTTTTGATTACACACCAGACATGAATACATCTCTAATGTTACCCATCAGTCAGAATATCTATTTTGAATAATTCCTAAATTCTCAGGTTACCTCAATTTTCCCTGTGCATAAATAATTTTTCGAGAAATTCAGTTGAGTGTTCTTTAATTTATTTAACAATAATTAGCTGGTAGAAATGATACAAATATTAGCAAGATGAGTATGCTAACTATCTGTTGAGGAAATTGTCAATGAGTTTGGCTTTTATTTTAGATATAACAATTGGTTTAATTTTTATCTACTTAATTTTCAGTTTGCTAGCTTCCGAAATTCAGGAAATGATCTCTACGGTTTTACAATGGCGGGCAGTGCATCTAAAGAAATCCATTGAAATTCTTGTAGCAGGTGATGCAGAAGATTCAGATGATGATAGGATCATTAACTTTGTTAATGAATTATATAACCATCCCTTGATTAAAGCTATCAACCAAGAATCAAAAGGTATTTCAAATTTACCTCGGCGGTTTACTTGGTTATTATCATCTCTTCTGGGACAACTTCCCCTATCTGGAGGAAAAAAAAAGAAAAGTTTTTTTGGATATGTACAATACCAAAAAGGGAATATCAAAGATAACAATAACCAATCACATCTTATAAAGCACAGCGCCCCTTCTTATATGGCAGCGGATACTTTTGCTACGACCCTCATAGAAACATTAGGTATACCAGAACTAGTTCATAAGTTAACTGAATCAAGACTGATAAATTTTAAAGATGAACAGTTACATGAGATCCAAAATATTTTATTGAAGTTTCACACACAAGTAAATAGTATAGATGACCACATAACGCAATTTTCAGTTAATATCTACCAAGAATTTACAGAATTAGTTGAGAAAAGCTTTACCGAAATTATTGATGATTTCTGTAAACAAAAAGCTGACTTGCTGATTACCATGAATCGCATGGCACAAAGTTTAGATAAATACATATATATTTTTCAGGAAGATATGCCAGATGAGTTTTTCGCCGGAAAAGCCTTACAAAAACTGAGATTCCTCCGAGGGGATATGTTTAACGAGCTTGAAAAAACTATTTCCCTCAAAGGTTTAAGACCTCATATTAATGAAGTTGTGCAGTTAATCAATATAGGTAGTGAGGTTCACCAAGGATTACTAAATGAATTTAAAAACCAAAATATTGAAGCCGATAAAACATTTGAAAAGTTGAGGGCAAAACTGCCGCAATCTGTAATTAAGAATATGGCTAGTTTAGCAAAGCGTGCCGAAACAAAAGCTCAAAATACACAAGAAGCAATTTATATATTACAGCAAGAACTAGAACAGACATTTAATCAATCAATGGAGCGATCTGCCGGAGTATACAAACGAAATGCTAAAGGAGTAGCACTTTTAATTGGCTTTAGCATGGCAGTCATTGCAAATGCTGATGCATTTCATATTGTAAACAGACTATCAAAAGATTCTGCTGTCAGGATTGCTATTGTGAATAACGCTGGGCAAATAGTGAAGAATAATAATCTTAATGCATCTGGAAATTTAGCAGAAGTCAAAAAACAAACTGAAGATGTATTAGCAGAAATTGTCTTACCTATTGGTTGGAGTGCTATGAATTTAAAACAACAACTTGACTGGGAGCCTAGTAAACAGGGTTATTTCTCCATCAAGAAATTTTTAACTATGATTTTCGGTTGGTTTGTAAGTGGAATTGCAATTGCCATGGGTGCACCATTTTGGTTTGATTTGCTGGGTAAATTTATAAATGTGCGCAATACAGGTAAAGCAAATACATCTGCTGCTAAAAAATAAAAATTAGGCGTAACTCCCAGTCTTGATCGTGGCGAATAATTTGAATTTGTTTGATAAATTCTCGAAAGTAAAACCTCCTTTCTGCTTCTGATAAGTCTAACCAAAATTGGGGAATGGAAACAGCTTGAGCAACAGAACGCAAGTTGACTGGGGGAAGTGTTGCTAGTTTTGCTTGGAGTTGAGAAATTCCTGTGCGCAGTTTGTAAGCCCTTAACTTGGCTGTTTCGTCATCCAAAATCCCCGTTTCCACTAAAGCTGGTAACTGCTGGAGTATTTGTTGCTGATTTGCGATCGCTTGTACCAGACTATTCTTAATATTATCCAATTGGGGAAAGTCCATTCCGTCCACAGCCAGAGCTAAGTCACGGCAAATAATTTTAATAGTATGCTGTAATACGTCATGGTAGGCGATCGCCCGACATTTAGTCCGTCGCTTACAGCTAATAGGACGTAAATAAAGATACTCTTTATCTTGGTTGCGCCCGGTGACGCGGGTAACTGTTGTATGTGACTGACACTCACCACAAATAACTAAACCAGCTAAAGAACGGGGTGCGCTGGCGGTTCGAGAAGGTAAACGACTGTTGCGGCGTAAGATGCGGTCAACTTGAGCCCCTTCTTCCCTAGAAATAATGGGGATATGGGTATCAGAAATAATTTGATGATGGTGATAAGCTGTATCACCGCGATAAACGGGATTAGTTAGCCAGCGTCTCCCTGTAGTAACAGAAATTTTCTTACCATATTTCTTGGCTAAATAACCAACTGCACCCCGTAGGGAACCGTAAAGTAAAAAGTGTTCAAAAAAATCTTTAACTACAGTTGCTGTACTGCGGTCAATAGTATATTTTTCTTTACTACGACGATAGCCATAGGGAGCTTTACCCGGAGGAGGTGAGGCTTGTAGACGATTAGATGCGTGTCCTTGGCGGATACGGCGGCTATGCTGCTGATTTGCGATTTCCTGAAGCAATTTCCACAAATCCGAGTCTACACGCGAACTTTGGGAAGTATAGGGTTGTTCCGTAGCAATAATCATGATCCCCATTGCTTCGAGTTCATGCAAGCGATCGCTCACTTCCTCCAAAGTATCCCCCAATTCCCCTAAACTACGGATGAGGAGATAATCTGCTGGTTGAGTTTTACAGTCTGTGATTAATTTTTGTAACTGCGATCTCTGACCCAAATCTTCATATGTAGAATCAACCTCCCACCCCCAATCATGGGGATGAGGAGAAGATTCTAACAGGGGGTTACTGTAAGCATAAGCAATAATTTTCATTGCTGACTCAGTTCGATGATATTCCCATCCGGGTCTTGAGTGAACAAAGCAGCGCGACCCGAAGCACTAACTTGAATGGGATAGTTGTGATGGAGTAATTCTTGTTGAGCATGATCCAAATCAGCTACACAAAAGGCTATATGAGGATTGCGTCCCCATTTTTGATTAGGTTTATCGGTAGGGACAGTATTTGCAACTATGAGATGAAGTTGATAGTTCCCCACCTGATACCATACACCGGGATACTTTAAGGATCGCTCGATTTTGGACAATCCCAATATTGTTCCATAAAAATTTTCCGCTTTTTCTAAATCAGTCACGAGAATTGCTGTATGGAGAGACTGGATAATCTGCATTGTCTATCTACTCATCAAGTAATAATCAAAGTTTGTAGTGAGAACTTTACCCCCATCTATTATCTATGATGCAGGATTTGGTTTTTGACATCTCCCCCGGTTGAAACACAGGGGATTCTCAACGGATGTTGCTACGCGGGACCAAGCCTTGCGCCGCAAGGTTTACGATATGATTTACTTAATCCCTTAAATAAATCAACTCGTCTTGGGAGTGTCAAAGCTCCCCTACCCTTGGCTAGGTTAACACTTAGCTGTGTGGCTACTTTTGTTAAAGTATTTGCAGCACCGTTACAGTCAGCGTTTACCAGTATCCCAGCAGACGTTTTATACAATACGCGTTTTACCCTTTGACCTGACGGTTTCCATCTCTTGGGTTTTTCACCATGTTTGTAGAGGCGATCGCGATCCAGGTAAGACGCTTTTGATGTATACGCTTCTTCAGTAATTATTAATTTTATGCCATATTCTGGACAAAGTTGTTTAAGACGTTCAATTAGTCGCCCTGTGGGAATGGGGGCAAAGTTTTGATTCCCCAATAGCTGGCGTGGCGTAAGCATAAATGCTAGTATAAATCTTTGCTTTACAGGACAAACTATTTATTATTATGGGGGCGAGACATCATCGCCTAATTCATACTGTTGAGCAATTTGCTATGGCAAGACAGGCTATATTGCAATTAACCGATAATAATTAGGAAAAACACCTGTGTTTCCTCTCTATGATGAAAACCCCGCGCGAACCACTCCGTATTTAACTTACGGGTTGATTGGTTTGAATATTGTTGTCTTTCTTCATGAACTCAGTCTATCAGGTCAAGAGCTAGAGCAATTTTTCGGGATGTACGCCGTCATACCACAACAGTTAACCACTAATTTTTCCCAAGAGTGGACAGCTCTATTTACATCACAATTTTTACACGGTGGTTGGTGGCATCTGCTCTCAAATATGGTATTTCTCTGGGTCTTTGGTAACAATGTTGAAGACCGTATGGGACACTTCAAGTATCTAATTTTTTATTTGTCGTGCGGTGCTTTAGCAGCCTTATGTCAGTGGTTTATCAGTATGAATTCTACCATTCCTTCTTTAGGCGCTAGTGGTGCGATCGCTGGGATTCTGGGTGCATACGTGATGCGGTTTCCGCAATCGAGAATTTTAACCTTAGCTTTTCTCGGTTTTTTTGTCACTACCATCAGGATACCGGCAATTATTCTCATAGGGATTTTTGTCATCCAGAATGTGATATCCGGTCTAGCCAGTCTGCAAGCCGCTGCTAATATGAGTGTGGAAACAGGCGGAGTTGCTTACTGGGCACACATTGGCGGCTTTGCTTTTGGGATTATTCTGGCTCCGTTATTCGGGTTATTTCGACATGACGGCACCGGCGCTAGTTGACACCCCTCCCCCAATCCCTCCCTGTTGAAAATTAATATTTTGTTGTTAACCCATAATGAATTTACTCTGGCAACGATTTACTTTATCTGATTTACCAATCAAAGAATATCTGGAAACAAGCTACTTACGCCGCTATTTGGTGGGGTTATTACACTCTTGGCGGCAAAGTAGCATTTTGATGCAGTGGGGAGACAGCATCGCAGTAGTTTTCCTTAGCTTGCTATATGCTCTTGCCCCTTTTGTATCCAGTAGCTTAGTCGGACTGTTACTATTAGCTTGTGTCGGATTTTGGCTGTTGTTGACCTTATCTGATGAATCAGCACCGGCAAATACGCCGTTATTTACCCCCATTCATCTGCTGGTGTTACTTTACTGGGCAATTGCTCTAGTCTCTACAGCGTTATCACCAGTCAAGCAAGCAGCGTTTAAAGATTTGGTAGTATTAACACTTTATCTACTGCTGTTTGCCCTGTGTGCTAGGGTGTTGCGATCGCCTCGTGTGCGGTCTTGGATAATTATCCTGTATTTACATATATCTTTAGTAGTAAGTATATACGGGTTGCGGCAGTGGTTTTTCAAAGCTCGATCACTAGCAACTTGGGTAGACCCAGAATCTCCTCTAGCTCAGACAACTAGGGTTTATAGTTATTTAGGTAACCCCAATTTATTGGCTGGATATCTTGTACCGGCGGTAGCTTTAAGCCTAGTAGCAATTTTTGCTTGGGATAGCAGGATCAAGAAAGCTTTAGCATTAACTATGTTTACAGCTAATGCTGCTTGTTTAGTTCTCACTTTTAGTCGTGGTGGCTGGATTGGTCTAGTAGTGGCTGTACTGACTGCCATGGCCTTACTAGTTTACTGGTGGAGTGTGGAAATGCCTCCTTTTTGGCGTACTTGGTCACTGCCGATAATTCTGGGAGGTATGATTGGGTTACTGTTGCTAGTAGTGATATTTGTCGAGCCAGTGCGCCTGAGAGTTTTAAGTATTTTTTCGGGTCGTCAAGATAGCAGTAATAATTTTCGTAGAAATGTTTGGGATGCTGTGTTTGAGATGATTCGCGATCGCCCCATGATTGGGATTGGCCCCGGTCATAACTCTTTTAATCAAGTTTATCCACTCTACCAACGTCCTCGTTATACGGCTTTAAGTGCTTATTCTGTTTTTTTAGAGGTGGCTGTAGAAACTGGTTTGGCGGGTTTAGGCTGTTTCTTATGGCTGATGATTGTGACGTTTAATAACGCATTTGTACAAGTGCGACGATTGCGGCAATCTAGGAGTGTAGAGGGATTTTGGTTGATGGGAGCATTGGCTACTGTAACGGGGATGCTAGCTCATGGGACTGTAGATACTATTTGGTTTCGTCCTGAAGTCAATACGCTTTGGTGGTTAATGGTGGCTATAATTGCTAGTTACTGGACACCCATACCTGAAGACCACAGTCAAAATGTGACTTCAACTCACGGAAAACCCAGACCAAGCTAAAGTCCAATCAACAGCAGAATTCAGGATCCACAAATGAACTCACCGTGGCGAAGTAATTGTGAAGTTTTATAACCAAAATGCCGAAAACCCTTGAGGAACAGGCGGATGCAGCCATATTCTGTACTTTAGGCAATGGATGTTCGCGCAGCGTCTCCCCTTGGGAGAAGGCTGTTTAATGCGTTTACGCCTGAGTAATTTTGTGATATATTGATATCAACACCGAACGGTAAACAACCTGTATAAAAATCTAACTGCCTAACGGCAATCTGCAACTTGACAAGTGTAGATATGGGTTTCTATCCCATAGTTCTACTCCCTTCCGCTGCGGATAGGTAAAATATACATGGGAGCTAGACAAACAGTATTAAGTCCAACAAAATTAGGAATCATCCAGCTAGGGGAGGGCTTCCCCAAAGTAACGTGATTAAGAGAGAACCTCCTCTGGGTTAGATGCCGCAAGGAGTCTAATCTAAGTGGACTCGTTGAACCAACAATATCCGCAGCTTCAGCCCGGAAAGTATCAAGGCTTAGTCCCTATATGTTGTAGTACTAGGAGCAGTGGGTTCACGATAAGCAGTAGGTTCCCCGCCACTTTTTCTACCAGCTAAACCAGCCAAACCAAATAGACCAATTAATCCTAACCAACCCCAATCAAAATCCTGGCGTTCGTAAACTGTTGTTCTGGGTGTAGTCTCAACTCTCGGTTCAGTAACTTGGGCATTTACAGGTAGAGTTAAAGGCAATATTGCCATACTCAAAGTGAGAAAGCCAGCACCAACTGCTTTGGTCAAAATAGGTGTCATGGTGAAAATCTCTCATCCCTTCCAACTTTACCCACTAGTTTATCGATTCCCATAACTCACCCAATCAATCCGTAGCCATAAACTCGGCTTTCTCTAAACTCACACTGAGGATATATACAGAGGTCAATGAAGCTTAATAATTTTTCATCGCTCGTTGCATATCACGTTGATCTTGCCGTTTTTTGAGGGATTCACGTTTGTCATGGATTTTTTTACCTTTACCAAGGGCTATACTCACTTTTACCCAGCCTCGTTTGAGGTACATTTTTAATGGCACTAGTGTTAAACCTTGCTGTTCCACCTTCCCAATTAACTTACGAATTTCTTGCCGATGTAGTAACAGCTTGCGGGTACGACGCGGCTCATGATTAAAATATTGACCACTAGCGTTGTAAGGAGAAATATGGACGTTGATTAGCCATGCTTCGCCATCACGAATCAACGCATAACCATCTTGGAGATTAACTCTACCGGCTCGAATTGATTTAACTTCTGTTCCTGTCAACTCAACTCCTGCTTCAAAGGTTTCTAGGATTTCATACAAATAACGGGCTTGACGGTTGTCACTAATAACTTTGTAGCTTTCGCTCTTTTCGCTCATTGAAAAACTTTTTTGTACTTAAATGTGCTGGAAAAATGTTTGGATTGGCTGTAAGTGTGATATCCATATCAGCGTTAGTCCATATCCTTTTAATTTAACTTTTTTCAATTGTCAATTAAAAGTTAGAGGGGAGAAAATATTAATTCACACTATAGCGAGTATTATCTGTAGATGGTTGGTTTATTGTTAAGAGTTAAAAAGCTACCTATAGCCTTTCAGCATTCCAAATCGAACTTGGTTGTAATTTGGCAATACTGACTCAGTATTTAAGGTTTTCCTCATAAATCAAAAATAAGAGACTCAAGAGCTGGTAATCGTGTCATACTATGAAACATAAGAATACTATTTCTGCTTGCGTTCACTGATGTACCTCGGATAAATCCGTTAATCTGAGTTAAAAAATGCTAGGGGTGTATTGTCCATGCCCTTGACTATTCTTGTTGTGGATGACGACCCGGGCACTCGTCTATCCATTAGTGATTATCTTGAACTGTCTGGCTACTCCGTAGTGACGGCGAATGACGGTCAAGAAGCTTTGAGAATGGTAGAGAATTACCATCCTGATTTGATTGTTACTGATATTATTATGCCACGAATAAACGGCTATGAACTGGTGCGTCGGGTACGGCAGCAACCGACATTCCGGTTATTACCTGTAATTTTATTAACAGCACGCACTAAAACCCAGGAAAGAATTCTTGGCTACCAGTCTGGCTGCGATTTGTACTTACCTAAGCCATTTGAACTCGAGGAGTTAGCAGCAGCAATTCGTAATCTTTTAGAGCGATCGCAAATTATTCGATCTGAATACCGCTTGTCTTATAAAGAGAATTTAGGCAATTTCATACCTTCCAAAGAGGTGACAATGCCTTCTCTATGGGCGGGTATTAGGGAATCCCATCAGTTCCTATCCTTGACCCCCAGAGAACAAGAAGTTTTGGAACTGTTGACTCATGGTTTATCTAATGCTGATATAGGAGGTGAATTACACTTGAGTCCGAGAACTGTAGAAAAGTATGTTAGCAGTTTATTAAGAAAAACTGACACCAGCAACCGAGCGGAGCTAGTTCGCTTTGCTATTACCCATGGCTTGGTTGAATAGATTTAGCTTTCTACTTGCTGACTGGTAATGTATGTGAGTAGACCTTCACAAGCATCAACAAGTAAATCAATCACTTGATGGAAGCCTTCCACTCCACCATAGTAAGGGTCTGGAACTTCCTTGAGGGTATAGCGAGAGCAGAACTTACACATCAAGTAAACTTTATGGTCATACTGCCCAGTGGGGTCAAGAGCCAGGATATTCTCATAGTTCTCTTGATCCATTGCCAATATCATATCAAATTCCTGAAAGTCTAATTTTTGAAATTGCCGCGCGTGACCACGCAGTTTAATTCCTAACTTTGCACTAGCAGCCGCACTCATGCGTCTATCTGGCGGACTACCAATGTGATAACTGGATGTACCAGCAGAGTCGCAGAGGATGCGATCGCTCAATCCAGACTGCTCAATAAGATCATTCATAATATTTTCTGCCGATGGGGAGCGACAGATATTCCCCAGGCAAACAAACAGCAGCTTATAAGGCATAAAAATTCTACTTAGCAACCCTCCAGGGTCAAAAATCTACAGACACTAGTTTAATGGTTTTTGAGTGTAGAGACGCAACCCATGGCGTCTCTACAGCTAACGATTAGAAATTAGGGAGTTCCAGACCGCTGGTCAAGACTTCCATTTGTTCGCGCATTGTTGCGGTGGACTTGCTATAGGCATCTTTCATGGCGACTGTTACGAGGTCAGAAAGTAATTCTGCACCTTGTGCTAGGGCCTCTGGGGCAATTTCCACCCGTCTGGGTTCTTGGTTACCACTGACAATCACCTTCACGAGTCCACCGCCGGACTCTCCCTCAATCTCCATTTGCTCCAATTGTTCTTGAAGCTGTCTGGCGCCTTCTTGAACTTGCTGCGCCTTTTTGAAAGCGTCGGCGAGTTCTTTCATTTTTCCTAGACCACCAAAACCGAATCCCTGTCCTTTTCCTGTCATAACTGATTTTCCCAGCGTGCGTTTAATATCAAACCAAATTTCATTATAGATGGGGTCGGTAGCTGGCCTGTTTTATTACTAATCTTTATTCCCCTAAGCAGCCACCTGGAACTCACCGATCATTTTTACTTCTGGCTCTAAGCAAATTGACCAATGTTCTTGTACTTGCTGTTGAATATGACGAATCAGACAGAAAATATCGCTGGCCTTAGCCCCACCACGATTGACGATGAAATTAGCGTGTAATAGTGCTACTTGCGCTCCGCCAATTTGGTGTCCTTTTAAACCTGTTTGTTCAATTAACCAACCAGCAGCATAAGGTGTAGGATTACGGAATACACTGCCACAGCTAGGGAAATTGTAGGGTTGGGTATTTAGTCGATGTTTTTTGTGTTCCTTTGTTACTTGCAAAACTCGTGCTGGATCTATACCTGGTTGGAGTTGAAAGGTGGCTTGGGTAACAATGCGTTGGCAAGGGTTCCCTGTAGAAGATTCACGATTTTGTAGTGATGAAGTTCGATAGCTGTAACCTATCTGGTCGGCCGTCAGAGTTTCTAAGGTACCATCCGGTAAAAGTACCTGAGCACTCACTAACATATCTGCAATGCAGCTATGATGGGCCCCAGCATTCATGACCACAGCACCCCCAACTGTGCCGGGGATACCAACAGCCCACTCTAATCCTTGCCAACCTAATTTTGCTGCTTCCCATGCCAGGTTGGGAATTGATTCTCCCGCCGCCACAGTTAATTGACCTGTTTGGGGATCAAAGTGACTATGGCGCAGATGACGAGTAGAAATTACTAAACCCGGTAAACCGCGATCGCTAACCAATAGGTTGGAACCTGCACCCAGTACTATTACGCCCAATTTTTGTGTTTTAGCATACTCAACACTAGCCTGTAGTGCTTCTAAATTACGAGGAGCAACGTACCATTCTGCCGCTCCCCCTACTCTATAAGAAGTAAATGCAGATAAAGAAACTTGTGACTTAATAGCGCAATCCGTATCTTTTAAGTAAATTATTTTACTATCACCTAAATCTTGTCTTTCCTGCTTCTCTGTAATTGAGTCAAAAACTGTGCAGACATTTCCAAGTGCCTGGGAGATTTTCATCTTGAGATAAATTTGTGAAATTTTTACATTTAAGTGCCGTAAAAATACGGCAATAGAATCATTGCCAGAGGAAAAAACCTTGGGGTAACTCAGTGTCCACCGTAATTGTTCTTCCTCATCTAGGATGTGGCTGTAACAGGTTCACAAAGTGTAGTAATTACTTCAGGGATGACCTGATTTAAATTCCCAGCACCTAGAAATAGTGCTAAATCTCCGGGACGCAGGGTTTGTACCAAGAATTCACTCATTAAGGGTAAATGAGGTTCATAAAGCACCTGTGGATGCTGTTTGGCTATTGCTACTGCAAGTTGTTCACCGCTAATTTGCCCTAAATTAGGTTCGCCAGCACTGTAAATATCTGTAAGTATAACTAAATCAGCATGGGCGAAAGACTCAGCAAATTCTTCTAAGAAGGTGAGTGTGCGACTGTAGCGATGGGGTTGAAAAATAGCAACTACTCTTTGCCCTGGTCTGGACTGGAGACGTGCTGCAGCAAGAGTAGCGCGAATTTCACTGGGGTGGTGGGCATAGTCATCGATAAAGGTAATACCGCCAACTTCTCCGCGCAACTCGAAGCGTCTTCTAGCACCTACAAAAGTGGCAATGCTCTTGGCAATTGTGCCAAACTCTAAACCCAAGGCTCGACCAACAGCTACTGCCGACAGGGCATTGCTGAGATTATGCCGACTGAGCAAACGCAAATTCAATACTCCCAAGGGTTTGCCTTTCTCCCAAACCAGGGCTGTGGTCCCATCAGCGCGATAATCAATATTAGTAGCAGTATAATCAGCATCTGTTTCTGGATTGAGGCTGTAGCTAATTGTCGGTTGGAAACGATGGCGTACCGTATCACAATCAATACAACCTATAAGGATTTTACAACTAGAGGCAAATTTTTGGAAGATGCTAACTACTTCTTCTAAGGTCTCATAGTGGTCAGGATGATCAAGTTCAATATTAGTAATAATGCCAATTTCGGGACTGTGTTTCACCAGGGAACCATCAGATTCATCTGCCTCAGCTACCAAATACTTGCTTTCCCCTAATCGTGCATTTCCTTCCCAAGCGTCAACCTCACCACCCACCAGAATTGTGGGGTCTAAACCAGCTTGTAAGAGCATATAGCCAATCATGCTACTGGTAGTAGTTTTACCGTGGGTTCCTGCAACTGCGATGCTATAGTAGTCTGAAATCAAGGCTGCTAGTACATCTGAACGATGCAAAATTGGACATCCTAATTCCAGTGCTGCTTTGTATTCCAAATTGTTGGCATTAATTGCCGTTGAACAAACAACTTGAGGCAGTGTTGAGTTACTACCTGCGGCTAATATTTCTGGTGAGTTTAATATTACTTTATGAGCTGATTCACGAGATCGAAAGAACTCGAGATTGCTAGCCTCCTGTCTGCCAAAAATATGTGTTCCGATCAACTCCAACTTGCACGTAATATGACTCGGACGAAGGTCAGAACCTGATACTGGCATTTGACGCTTGGCCAGAATGTATGCTAGGGCCGACATACCGATGCCACCAATTCCAATGAAATGAAATGGTCGGCCGCTAAAATCTACATAATTATTCATTGATGAGTCCTCTGACACCACACCATAATCACAAATGACACGCGTATCATACCAGGAATTTGATTTTTAGACTAACTGCACTTGCATTTTGTTTATACCTGATATTCAGATTATTTTCCTCTGTTTTTTTGCTGATTGAGAATGATTTTACCTTTCTTGAACGTTTTGGCTATTTCGGAACTGTTATTAAGATTATTCTGAGAGTTGATGCCGCATCGGGACAGAAAATATTGTATTTCGCAATACCTTTTACTCAGTTATTGAGTGATGTTGGCTACAGTAATACATTATTAATAGTGGAAATACTTTTAAATTGAGAAATTTTCCATGAAACTTCTCCAGTCAGCTTGAGCCAGATAGTATATTTGTATTATCATCTGGCGATATGGAATCAAGTTTAGGTATGACTGAATGCAGCACATCGGAATCTTTGGTGGCACATTTGACCCAGTTCATTGGGGACATTTACTCGTAGCCCAAACAACTTTATATCAAGTACCTCTGTCAAAGGTGATTTGGGTACCATCACTAAACCCACCCCATAAAAAAGTGGCTTTGTTTAAAAATCGCTGGGAAATGTTGAAATTAGCCACAAGAGGAAACTCAGCATTTACCCTCTCCTCCATCGAGGCAAAACGCTCTGGGACCTCCTATGCCATCAATACCTTCATGGACTTATCTAGTTGTTATGCAGATACTCACTGGTACTGGATTACGGGTTTGGATACATTTCAAACTTTACCCCGTTGGTATCGTGGACGGGAACTAGTACAAATGTGTGATTGGTTAATCGCTCCCCGACAGCTAGGTGGTAAGACGACAGATCAAAGCGAGCTGATATGCAAGCAAGTGGAGCAACAACTCACACAGCAGTCGCTAACTATTCGCTGGCAAATATTGGACATACCTTTAATAGGAATTTCCTCAAGTCTGATTCGGAGACTTTGCCGGGAAAGCCGGTCAATTGCTTATTTAGTCCCGGAATCCGTCAGATCCTACATTAATACTCACAACCTCTACTCAGATAAATCTGAATAAAATATGTGTTTTTTTGATCGATCTGAAAATTTATGGTTATTAATACTCCCCCCTTTGCGATATGATTGGGTTCAAAGATATCAATTTATAGGCATAAATACAGAGGGTAAGACACTGTGATTAGAGTCGCAATCAATGGTTTTGGGCGCATCGGACGTAACTTTGCACGCTGCTGGGTAGGCAGAGAAAATAGCAACATTGAGCTTGTTGCTGTCAATGACACATCAGACCCTAGAACTAATGCTCATCTCCTCAAGTATGACTCAATGCTTGGGAAGTTAAAGAATGCTGATATTACAGCCGATGATAACTCCATCATCGTTAATGGTAAGACTATTAAATGCGTATCAGATCGCAACCCAGAAAACTTACCTTGGAAAGAGTGGGGAATTGATCTAATTATCGAAGCAACAGGCGTATTTACCAGCCGAGAGGGAGCGCAAAAGCACATCAATGCTGGAGCGAAAAAAGTTCTGATCACCGCACCTGGTAAAAACGAGGATGGTACTTTTGTCATGGGAGTGAATCATCACGAATATGACCACAACCAGCACAACATCATTAGTAACGCCAGCTGTACTACCAACTGCTTGGCTCCGATAGCCAAGGTATTAAACGACAAATTCGGGATCATCAAAGGTACGATGACCACCACCCACAGCTACACCGGCGACCAGCGTTTGCTAGACGCTTCTCACCGGGATTTACGACGCGCACGGGCTGCAGCTATTAACATTGTTCCCACCTCCACTGGTGCAGCAAAGGCAGTAGCACTAGTAATCCCAGACCTCAAAGGTAAACTTAATGGTGTGGCTTTGCGGGTACCAACTCCTAACGTTTCAATGGTAGATTTCGTAGTTCAAGTTGAAAAGCGTACTATTACTGAAGAAGTGAATCAAGCTCTCAAGGAGGCTTCTGAAGGTCCACTCAAGGGCATTTTGGACTACAGCGAACTACAATTGGTCTCTTCAGATTATCAAGGTACTGATGCATCTTCGATTGTCGATGCCAACTTGACTTTAGTCATGGGTAATGATATGGTGAAGGTGATGGCTTGGTACGACAATGAGTGGGGTTACAGCCAAAGAGTTCTAGATTTAGCAGAACTGGTAGCCCAAAAGTGGGTTTAGTCATTAGTAATTAGTGATGACTTTGAAATCATCTGTAACTGAAGCAAGAGCAACAGATCTTGCAATAGGAAAGAAACGATAAATAACTAGTTTTTTGTTGTCTGCTGTTGGACAGCCAGTGGACGTTAAATAGATGCTTGTGGAGGTGAGTCTGGTGGGGTTTTCAAAACAAAGATAACTGGAAGCCAGACAAACCTCTCAAGCAAGAATCTCCTGTTACAGCCAAAGGCACAACGGTGAGAGTCTCAATCGGTAAAATGTTGAAATCCGCGGAAAATTTGTAATTTTTCGCGTTTTTTTTGCTCTTTATCTTGTACGACTACTTGGGAACCTGTGGTAATAGTTCCCACTATGGCAGCGCTTTCACCGAGTGTTGTCACCAAGTGATTGGCAATAACTTCTGGTAGGCACAGCACTAATTCAAAGTCTTCACCGCCGTAAAGGGCATATTCTAGAGCTTTTTCTGGTGTCAGCCAATGCTGAAAACTACCTGGTAAGGTGATTAGGCTGCTTTGTAGGATAGCGCCAACACCACTGGCGCGGCAAATTTGCAAAATGGCATCCGCCAAGCCGTCGCTGCTGTCCATACCGGCTATAGGGGGGTGGTGGGATGGAAAATAGGATTCGAGAATTTGCCAGAGTATGGGTAAAACATCTAATCTGGGTTGTGGGCGCTGGTGTACTGTGATTAGTGTCCTTTGTTCTGCATCGGTGAGGTTTTGCCTCAATTCGGGATGTAAGAGCAATTCTAAGCCGGCTTGGGATGCTCCATGAACACCAGTGACCATGATCGCATCACCCACTTGCGCCGCAGAACGTCGGATAATCCTTTGGGGATGAACTTGACCAAAGGCAGTAATGGCTATGGTGGTGACCGGCGATCGCACGATGTCACCGCCAACAATGACGGTATTGTATTTCTGGAGGCATTCTGTCATTCCTTGATATAAGCGCTCAACCCAACTCACCATCACCTCCCCTGGTAGCGCCAAACCGATGGTAATGCCCATGGGAGTGGCCCCCATTGCTGCCAAATCGGATAAATTAGCAGCCACAGCCCGCCAACCAGCATCTTCTGGGGATGTGGTGACATCACTAAAATGCACACCATCCACCAGCACATCTGTTGTGACTACTAAAGATTTTTCTGGTGAGGTTAAAAGGACAGCGGCATCATCCCCAATCATTCCTGGGGGGCAGAAACGCTGCAATTTCTCTAAAATACCTTGTTCGCCAATATCTTTAACTTGAGTCATCAGTGATTAGTCAAATAAAAGAGGAGTATAATTAAAAACTCCCCCAACTTTCGTATTTATCTAGAAATCTCTACCTTTCTAGGCGGCTGACGGCTGAACCAAGTTTTCTATTCCTTGAATCACAGCTGCCGATTCAATTTTGTCACCTTCTTTGAGTTTATCCAAAATTTCTTTACCATCAATGAGATAGCCAAAAACGGCATAGCGACCGTCTAAGAGGTTTCGTCCGGCAGGAGTGAGTTCTGGCTCAAACAAAAAGAAGAAAAATTGAGAAGAACCTCCATTTACTTCACCTTCTGGGCGAGCCATTGCCAATGCCCCAAAGGAAGAAAAAGGCAGAACTGGCATATCGAG
Organism: Anabaenopsis sp. FSS-46; assembly: GCF_029891665.1. Taxonomy (NCBI): domain Bacteria; kingdom Bacillati; phylum Cyanobacteriota; class Cyanophyceae; order Nostocales; family Nodulariaceae; genus Anabaenopsis; species Anabaenopsis sp. FSS-46. The sequence continues at coordinate 93,191 of NZ_JANQDG010000067.1, forward strand.
ATAACGCCCAGCTTCTTCAAGAGTAATGCCATAAGTGGGTTCTTTCTCGCCTTCCACTAATATTTCTAAAGGAATAGCGCGGTATTTGCCAGTTTTCGGATCAATGAAACCTAATTCTTTTCCTGGCGGATCTCCGGTTTGCAGCACGTAAGACTCTTCTGAACGGGTAAATTCTAAACCGTCATAAAAACCTCGTTGCACTAAATCCACAAAGTTACCAGCTGTGACGGGGGCGCTATAACCGTCTACCACCACAGTCAAGTCACCTTTGTTAGTTTTAACAGCCACTGTAGCCCGACCTTTGAGTTGAGGCAGGTTACTATACTCAGCAGGTACTTCAAAGGGGAATGCAGTCACCATTGATTCTTCTAACTGGGTGACTACATCGAGGAGTTTATTTCTACCTTCTAGAATTTGTTGTTTATCTTTAAGTTGTACCGCTGCTTGGAGTGAATCGACCCCAGATTTTAACTGGTTAATCCAAGCTTCGGCTTGAGGTTGGCGTTCTTCGGGAACGCTTGCTAGGATTTGGTTAGGTCTATCGAGAATCCGTGACGCTGTTTTCAGGTCGCTAGAGATAGCACCCCATCGCCGATTTGCCCGCAGTTGGGTAGAGATATCCTCTAAACTGGCTTGCAGTCGCCGGACTGGTTTATTCTCTATCGGGAGTGCATACCTTAATAAAGCCTTGCCTTCAGTAATAGCATTTCCAGATGGCAGGGCTGCGTGACTAGGAGGAGTCCAGGTCGCTGTATTTATGCCTAAAAATATTGTTATTAACAATATTCCCATTAGGCTGTTTTTCAGCCAGGATTTTAATATGTTAAACATGATGGAATAACTCAAATGCAACATCACATTGTTGGCTGGGCTTAACCCATCAATCATCTTCCCACAGTACGAGTGCTGAGTAATGAGGGAATTTAGGATCGGGGCTAAAATTATCTATCACGGTCTAGTCTTTCCCGTAGGGTTTGTGATTTGCTTGTTTCTGCCAACCAAAAAGACCGCGCTGACTCACCATACCTGAATGAATTGACTAATTACTTGATGATTAACTACTAATTACGACTCTTGAAGGGTACAATAAATGCCGATTGTCTTCCAAAACTTAAAGCTTCATGATCTCTAGTAACGACTTTCGACCCGGTGTATCAATTGTCTTGGATGGGTCTGTATGGCGAGTAGTAGAATTTCTCCACGTTAAACCAGGCAAAGGTTCTGCCTTTGTACGTACAACTCTCAAGAGTGTCCAAACTGGCAAGGTGCTAGAAAGAACATTCCGCGCCGGGGAAACTGTACCACAAGCCAATTTGGAAAAAAGCACGATGCAGCATACCTATAAGGAGGGCGATGAGTTCGTCTTTATGGATATGGAAACCTACGAAGAAAGCAGATTGAGCGCAGCGCAAATAGGCGATCGCGTCAAGTACCTGAAAGAAGGTATGGAAGTTAACGTTGTTCGTTGGGGGGAGCAAGTTCTAGAGGTGGAATTACCCAACTCTGTGGTGTTGGAAATTGTCCAAACCGATCCAGGTATCAAGGGTGATACGGCTACAGGTGGAACTAAGCCAGCTACTCTGGAAACAGGAGCAATCATCATGGTGCCATTGTTTGTTGCTCAGGGTGAGCGTATCAAAATTGATACCCGTGAAGATAAATACTTAGGCAGGGAATAAGTTGACTTTGTGACCACCAAGCAATTTTGATTTCAGTCCCTATATTTAGGGATTAAATCCCTGCCACATTGATAATTTTGACTTACGGTTAGGTCGAGGTAATAAAAACTGTGCCATTGGAATTTAATGAAATCCGCCAACTACTGGCAACTATCGCCCAAACAGACATTGCAGAAGTAACACTTAAAAGCGATGACTTTGAACTAACAGTACGCAAATCAGAGCGAGAGAAACTTACCGAATCGCCAAATCAGATCGTCGAGGTGGGAACAAGTCGTGTTTTGGATAATACTGCCACTGCTTCTACTGTGCAGTTACCAGCAAATCCCCCATCACTGATTGATAAAAGACTAGTAGAAGTTCCTTCCCCCATGGTAGGAACCTTTTATAGCGCTCCCGCACCAGGTGAAGCACCTTTTGTGAAAGTGGGCGATCGCGTCCGTAGCGGTCAAACAGTCTGTATCATTGAAGCGATGAAACTGATGAATGAAATTGAGGCAGAAGTATCCGGACAAATCATGGAGATTCTGCTGCAAAATGGCGAACCGGTGGAATATGGCCAAGTTTTGATGCGAATTAACCCCGATTAGGTATTAATTTATCAAGATATCAATCACGCAAGAGTGAGATCCCCTACCTTTTCTGCCGCGTACACACCAGCCCAAAAAGCGAGAACTCAAAGGTTGTACCCCTCTGCTTGGCAAGGAGAGGGGCTGGGGGTGAGGTCAAACCCCACTAATAAAGTCTTTTACAGCGCCTTTCATCTGAGTTAGGTACAAAAGGGCGGGCACCGATGCCCACCCCACAAGATTTATGATATTCAGCTGTGTACTTTATTTACTTGAAAAGTGCCGTATGTATTGATTTAAACTGAGTAGCTTTTTTGGAGGGTGTGTTGTCGCGTAGCGCAACGTACCATCCTGAATTTTCGGTGCGTTAGGACTAAAGTCCATAACACACCGTACCCAAATCAAAAGTTTTAGACTTCTGTGTACACATTAGACCTTTGCAGGAGGGGATTAAAGCGGATAGTTTTGCTCAAAGCTTTGACGAGTCAATGGCTGCAACACTTCCACACCCTCCCCACCTAAAAACTCCAACTGTTCTCCCTCGACCTCAATGTATACTTTCGCATTTGGATCTAGTGTTGTGGCTGTATAAATAACTTGTCCAATGCGACCGACCATCGATGTTGAACCGCCACCTTTAGTAAAATCTTCAGATAAATTAACATGAACCTCACCATTCTCCATTTTCAGCCCCAGCAACTTGGTTTCTGGGGGTATAGTTGTAGAATCTGTCCCTTCTGTTGGTCCGGCCAATAAAGCTTGGAAGGCTCTTTCTAAAACTTGGTTGGGTTGCGTAGCAGCTATTTCCACCGGTTGGGGAACCAAATCCAACCCTGTATCCCTTGGTTTAAGCCAGTAAACATGAGGTGTTTGCCCTTGCACAGGATCTCTTGGCGTAATAGTTTGAGATGGTCCGATTGGTGTAGGAGGCTGATTAGAAGCAAGCCAAGCTACACCACCACCCACCAATACAACTGCTGCTGAGACTGCTGCAATTACACCAGAAGAAATACGTTTAGATCCTTGTTGGTTGTTCATATTTAAAAGGTTCCTGACAGGAGACTGAGATAGTGTCGTTCACAAGAGCAGCCTGATAAAAGACGATATCGATGAGTGGGAGTTTCTTGAAATCTCAAGAAGGCTTGATTTGTCTAAATTCTATTGACTTGATATTTTGCTAATTTGAAGACAATTTCGGAACGGAAATTAAAAATACCCAGGGTGAGGGTATTTCAGCAAGTCATCCTGCACAACAGCTTAACTTGATTTTAGCTTTAATTTTAGCTAACCTGTCCACGGCTAACCTCCATTCTAAGGCTGGGGGCGGGCTTAACGTTTGATTATTGGTCATAGATACAATCGCAGGCAAGATACCTGCCCCAGCAAGGATATATATTATACTCCTAATGCCTCATTAACCCACTGTTCCAGAGTATTAACTACTTCCTCGATGGCTATTTCTTGACTTTCATGGGTGGCGCGTTTGACTACTTCTACTTTGCCATTGTTAATAGCCCGACCTGTAACTATTCTGTAGGGTATACCAATTAAATCGGCATCTTTAAATTTTACTCCAGCGCGTTCATCGCGATCATCAAGTAATGTTTCTACACCTGCTTTGTTAAGTTCAGTGTACAGTTTTTGGGCTATTTCAACCTGTTGAGCGTCTTTAATGTTAGGAATTGTGACAATTGCATGATAAGGTGCGATCGCCACTGGCCAAATAATGCCATCTTTATCATAGGATTGTTCTACAGCCGATTGTGCTAGTCGTGATACACCCACACCATAACAGCCCATAAATAGGGGGTTTTCTTCCCCTTGTTCGTTCGTATACATTGCTCCCATAGCTTTGGAGTATTTGGTACCCAATTGGAAAATATGCCCTACTTCAATCCCTCTAGCGGTTTGGAGAATTTGATTAGGGTCATGAACAGCGCGATCGCCCGGTCTAGCCTTACGTATATCTACCACTAAACTAGGTAACTCGAATTGTTCTCCCCAATTAGCACCAACAACGTGATAACCTGATTCATTAGCACCTGTAACAAAGTTTTTTAAATCGACGGCCGTTTTATCAACTAACCGGACAAACTGAGGATGTAAATCCTTACGAGCCGCAATATAATCATCTCCCAGATTAGGGGCAATATAACCTAAAGGTAAAGATTTAGCCGCCCATGTTTGCTGCATTTCGGCATTGGGTACATCCAAGCTAATAATAGCCTTAGCACCATAGTTAGAAGCAAGTTTAGTCAATTCATTCTGCAACTTCACCTCATTCACTTCTTGGTCACCGCGGATACTCACCAAAAACAATACAGTCACACCATTGTCATAAACAGTTTGGTAAAGGACATTTTTCACAACTTGAGTAGGAGAACAATTGAGCAGTTGACATACTTGCTCAATAGTCTGTGTTCCTGGTGTTTCCCGTTTCTCATAGGTTGTAAACGGAGAGATTACCGCATCCACAGCTAAAGAAACCGCCTTTTCCACATTAGCGGCATATTTACCATCTGGAGTGTAAAGAACTTCATCCTCTCCAGCATCCGCCAACACCATAAATTCTGTAGAACCAGAACCGCCAATAGCCCCAGAGTCAGCTTCTACAGCCCGGAATGCTAAACCAGAACGGCGGAGCATATTGCTATAGGCCTGATACATATCTTGGTAGGTTTCCTTAAGACTGACCTCATCCACATGGAAAGAATAACCATCCTTCATAATAAATTCCCGCCCCCGCATCAACCCAAACCGGGGGCGAATCTCATCGCGGAATTTAGTTTGAATTTGGTATAAATGTAAAGGTAATTGACGATAGGAGCGAATCATATCACGAGCAATAGTCGTGATGACTTCCTCATGAGTGGGCCCTAATCCCAACTGTTGTTCACGGCGGTCAACCAGGGAAAACATAATCCCCTCAGCCTTAGTGTAAGTATCCCAGCGTCCCGACTCCTGCCACAACTCAGCCGGTTGTAACTGGGGTAAGAGACATTCTTGTGCTCCAGTGGCGTTCATTTCCTCCCGGACAATTTGGGAAACCTTTTGTAATACCCGCCACATTAACGGCAAATACGTATAAATACCGCTACCGATACGACGAATATAACCCGCCCGCAGTAATAGTTTATGGCTAGGAATCTCAGCATCAGCCGGATCATCCCTGAGTGTAACAAATAACATTTTTGATAGTCGCATCGTTATTTTCCTTTTGAAAAATTGCTAGTGTTTAAAATTAATTACATCTGAAGTTTGCCATAAACATATAGGATTTTGGCAGGAGATTAGGTAGTATATGAATCTTAAAACTCTTGTGGGGTGAGCATGGTGCCCGCCCTGGTATACCTGACATCGATGAAATGCGCTGTAATTAATCAGCCGCCTCATTAACTGGGAACCTATCAATTAATTGCATCGCCCGATAAGCATTACGCTGGAAATCTTTAGACAAATGGGGAACATGGGGGATCTGGGATAATAAATCTAAAGTCCGGCGTAAAATTCTCACGACATCGCCTTCATCCAAAGTAGTATTCTCACAGAGTTCTGTCCACTGTTTCCCCAGGGACCACTGTTCTACTATGGCAATTAATTCAAATTCCAACCAGATGGGCAAAGCGACATTGTACCGCCTTTGCAGTTGAAATATTTTGCGGCGAATTCCCCGCAGTGTTGCCAAAGCTTCTACGACTTCGTTACTAAGTTCAAAGTGAACTCTACTATCTGGGCGGGGGGGTTCGATGACTAAAGCTGCAACTGCGGCGGCTAGATGGTGGGGATCTAAATTGTCCAATTGACCACTAGCGAACACCAAACCCAGCCATAATTCATTTTCTCCGCGAATGGCGGCAGCAATTTGTCCTAACTGTGTGGGGACTAAGTTATCTAAACACTCAAAGTATTCCAAAATAGAAATTAAATTAACAAATTCTTCCCAATGGTGTTGTGAGTGTTGCGCGACTTGTAATTCTAATTCTTCGAGTTCGGCTTCTAATTCCACATAACGAGCGCGGCGTTTAAAAATCTTGCTGACATTGCCAGATTTATGGATGGGATTAGCTTCTAATTCCTCTTGGACTGCGGTAACGCGACCCAGTTGTGCGGCTACTTCTGGGGACATATACAATGAGGCTTGTACTGGAGGAATACGTTGAGCGATCGCAAATGTTTCGTGATTACCGCGAAGTGATTTCCCCGGTTTTAACTGTAAATCTGGGGGTGGTACGATCTGCTCTGGTACATCCACCCGTGGCAACTCAGCATACAAATCGATTACATCGGCAGTTGTGACTACATACCAGCGATTATCTTGTCCTAAACACACCAAGTAAGGAGCTTCTGAAGCAGCACTAGGTGTTTTTCCCACTAAGACCGCTGTTATAGGTATAGACACATCTACGTCTTTCCCCTTGAGACTCAACAGAGTTCCTGTCACTGCAAAGCTCAACATCATCACAAATTCTTCTTGGCGACTTTCTAGAGCTTGTTCTTGCAGTGTTGTCAATAACTGGCGTTCGACTTTCAAACGTTGCCGCAATTTCTGATAAACTGCTAGTTCATGTTCATTAACCGTGGCGATTTGTGCTTTGAGTTCGGCTAATTGGGTTTGTAGCGAGGCAATTTCTTCATACTCTGGTCTTAAATGCAGTGTTGCCATGTACTGCCCAAAGCTGCGTTCTATCAGTTCCCTGGCTTGTTCAAGTGTGTGGATTTGCAGCAAGTTTAGTACCATACCATAGCTAGGTGTAAACTGACTCACCAGGGGGTCTGGTTTAGATGTAGCTAAATACGCCGCTTCTTTTGAGCCTTCAAAGGGGGTTTGTACTGTAACTACATGACCTTGTAGATCCATGCCTCGGCGACCTGCCCGTCCTGCCATCTGGAGGAATTCAGAAGCGTTTAGTAGGCGATGTCCAGAATCAGTACGTTTGGAAAGGGTAGAAATTACTGTTGTCCGGGCTGGCATATTGATCCCTGCTGCCAAGGTTTCCGTAGCAAATACTACTTTAATTAGCCCCTGCTGAAATAGTTCCTCTACTAGTCCTTTCCACGCAGGTAAAATTCCGGCATGGTGAGCAGCAATACCTCTGTATAGAGGGGCAATTTGTCCAGAACGCCCAGCATCAGGATTTCGGGTTAAAAAATCATCAATTTGCCGCCGTAATATTTGCGACTCATCATTATTGACTAGCCATAAATCACCAACTTCTGCCACCGCCTGATCACATCCGCGACGACTGAATATAAAGTAAATCGCCGGGAGCATATCCCTTTGCTGTAGCTGACTGAGGGTGTAAGCTATCCCCGGTGCTTCTGGTCTGCCGGTTCTGCCCCTGTCTTGTTGTTTTCTTTTGCCTCTATTGGCCAGACGGGGGTTAATTTTAGTTTTACTTTCATTGAGCAGAGGAAACAGCCCCTTGGGATTGCAGTAGTAAAATTCTAGGGGAACGGGACGAAAATCCGAATAAATCAGGTCTGTCGGACCGTGAACGCGATTTAACCAGTCAGTGAGTTGATCGCTGTTGGCAACAGTTGCGGAGAGGGCTACTAGCTGAATTTCACGAGGACAGTAGATGATGGATTCTTCCCAAACTGTCCCCCGCTGGCGGTCATTCATGTAGTGACACTCATCTAGCACTACGGCCTCAACGTCTACTAGGGAAATGCCCACCTGCCCTATGGGTGTGCCATAGAGCATATTGCGGAAGATTTCTGTGGTCATCACCAGAATTGGTGCATCCCTGTTAATGGAATTATCTCCAGTTAACAATCCCACCAACTCATAGCCAAATTCCTCACGAAAATCACGTAATTTTTGATTGGACAGAGCTTTCAGGGGCGTGGTGTAAAATACACGCTTACCCCGGGATAAGGCTCTATAGATGGCATATTCCCCAACTAACGTTTTGCCCGAACCTGTAGGGGCACATACGACTACGGAGCGTCCAGAATTTAGGGACGCGATCGCATCTTTTTGGAACTGATCCAGTGCAAAGGGAAATATTAACCCTAAGTCTAGTTCTGGAGATGGTGCGGGATAATTCACTCAATCAAATTTGCAACCGGACTTTTTTACTATATTAACGGGTATTTGCCCTTGGTCATGAGGCGATTTTTCCTCACTTCCCCAACTCTTGCGATCGCAGTGCCGACGCTTTAACTGCTTCAATTAAAGCCGAGCGAAATCCTGCCCTTTCCAGTTGGGCAATACCAGCAATAGTGGTTCCACCGGGACTGGTTACCCTGTCTTTGAGTTCTCCGGGGTGGATTTTGTGTTCTTGCAGGAGTTTTGCTGTGCCCAATACAGTTTGCACAGCCAGCTGATTAGCCAGACCCCTGGGTAAACCTGCGGCTACTCCTCCATCAGCCAATGATTCCACCATTAAAGCTACGTAAGCCGGACCACTACCAGACAGTCCTGTCACTGCATCCATGAGCATTTCTGATACATCTACCACTTGCCCCACTGCCGAAAAAACTTGCTGTGCTAGTTTGTGATGCTTACCATTAGTATATGCTCCTAAACACAAAGCTGTAATTCCCTCCCCCACTGTGGCGGGGGTGTTGGGCATAGCTCTAATTACTGGTAGTTCAGGGAATGCTGATTCTAGTTGGCTTAAAGACACTCCTGCCAAAATCGAAATTACCAGGGGCGATATTTTTGTAGTCAGGACATCTGCTAATTCTTGAGCGATCGCACTGAACACCTGGGGCTTTACCGCTAATAATACTACTTCTCTCGCTTCCGTGAATACAACACAATTATCTGTAGTTACATTTACATTATATGTTTGCCTTAAATAATTTTGGCGTGTCGGTTGGGGTTCACTGACCATCACTTCCGATGGTTGATAGATTCCCCGGTCAATCAAGCGGGATAATAGCGCTTCTCCCATTACTCCGCCACCAATTAAGCCCAATTTAATAGTCATTAAGTTATGTAGTCAATCAGAGCAGATTTAAACCCTTCATTGATGGCATAATACCATTTTGGTTAAACCTGCTCCTACAATCATCAAAAATTTGAGTTGAACTAATGGAACTTCATTGCACCATTCTGTTAAGGTCTGTACCCCATTGACTGGAAGTATTTGAGGGACGTGAAGGACGAGGGGGCGCTTGTGGTACTTCATGCAGAACTGTCCCCGGGGTACTAACTTGCACACAACTGGGGGTAAACAAAAAGATACTTTCTCCAATGCGCTCTTGATGTCCGTCCAGGGCATAGGTTCCCCCAGCTACGAAATCTACAGCTCGTTGTGCTTGATCAGGATCCATGATCGTCAAGTTTAAAACAACTGACTTACGCTCTCTGAGTGCTTTAATAGCTTCGGGCATTTCTTCAAATGTTCGAGGCTCAAGTACTAACACTTCTGAAATTCCGTTAATTGCTCCTGGCATGTTAATCACATTCCCCATGGTAGGCTTCGATCCTGAGGCTATATCATTACCCATTGTAGTCATGGGTTCCTGCCAGCGTCGATTTTGAACACTAGCCGGTGCTGGTGGTGGTGCTTGGGGATTTTCCTCTTGATACAGGTTCTGGTAGCGACCAGGATCTGTTTCCGGTTCCTCTTCGTAATATTCGTATTCCACCTGTTCATTGAGACCTACAAAGTCTCGAAGTTTAGTAAAAATGTTATTCATTTTTATGCTCCTGATAAAAGTTACCCTTATTGATTTGGCCAGTAATTAATGTAGCCATAGTAGCTCAGTACACAGCTAAGATTGAATAATTTTCTTGCCGTTTATAGCTTTTATTGCAAATAGGGTTAGTCAATTGAAATTTGAGGGAACGCCTGTAGATTAACTTACACAAAATAACGCGTCAAGATTACAGCGTAATTATTGTTCCGGGTAAAAATTTTCTTTCCCGGATTTTTTTGCTACTCATCTTGACTGAATTTTATTTTTTGTATGCTCATACATAACCAGGGATGAACATATCTGTGTATTTTATCCCTAGTAATATTAATACCAGAAGCAAAAAATTAATGGTTCATATCCTAACTTCTCTCACCAAATAAGATAGTACCTAATCTTACCATAGTTGCCCCAGCCTGTACTGCCAGTTGGTAGTCCCCCGACATACCCATGGAAACTTCCCGCATTTTTAGGTGCGACCAGTTTTGCTGCTCGATTTCTTTAGCTAATTTATATGTACTGTTAAATACATCCATTGTTTCCGCTTCATTCAATCCTAAAGGGGGAATTGTCATTAAACCCTGAATTTGTAAATCCTCACATTTGTTCAGAGCCGGTAAGTCGGCTAGTAGTTGGGGAACGCTCCAACCTGACTTATTAGGGTCAGGGAGGATTTTCACTTGTAGGCAAACCTGAGGACTGACTCCTAACTGTGCTGCCAATTGATTTAAACGTTCTGCCAGTTTTAAACTATCCACTGAGTGAATCCAGTCAAATAATTCCATGGCTTTTTTAGCTTTATTGCTTTGCAAACTGCCAATAAAGTGCCATGTAATATCCGATAAGTCTTGTAACTGGGCTTGTTTACTGGCTGCTTCTTGGATGCGGTTCTCGGCAAAATTACGAATTCCGGCATGATAAGCAGCGCGAATTGCTTCAGGGGGAAATGTCTTACTCACAGCCACCAATCGCACTGAAGCAGGTAGTGAACCACAAATGTTAGTAATACGTTCGCTCATGGAACTGGTCATTGGAATGTGCGCTGGAAAACACTCTGAAGTTGATCGTACTCCTGGGATGGACCACTGCGACGCAGAGTACGCAAGCGATTTTCCAACAACATTCGGGCTTCAGTACGTCCTATGGACTGAAATTTGAGACCTTTAATATCGTTGGACACCACAAAAAATAAACGTTGGGCATAAAGTGTAGTGAATAGATCCTGGTTGTCATCGACCATACAGATCCGATAAAGCAAACCCCAAGTTGGATGATTGATGTAGGTTTCTAAGTTTTCTGGATTCATTTAACAGTCAAGTTGGGAGTATATATCTCTTCGTAGTTCAGTACAAATGTTCACAAGATAATACACCCCTTTTGCCAGCATCTTTCGTGAGCTTATAAGAAAATTAGTGATTCTGGCCTTTGAATGGCAGTTATCAAAACCTGCGTCCTGTGTGTAATTGGCAGATGAGGTTGGTAACAGGAAAGTAGAAATGCACAACAAACCACTAAGGTAATTACTTTAGTCTCTTTCCATATTGCCATAATTATTCGCCTGTGGCACAAAATAGCTCAGAGGATCAGCGACTAAGCCATATTTCCTATAACTAGCCTAGCAACCCAAAATAGGGTAAGCATAGCGATCGCCAGCCAATCTCTAGCCCTCAGACGTAATTCATGCCATTTGACTTGATGCTCACTAGGACTAGTGAACCCCCGCACCATCATAGCGTTAGCCATTTGTTCGGCTCGTAGCAGGAGATTTTTTAACAGTCTCTGTGCTACAATCATCCAAACCTGAGCTGCTCTTTTCCAGCCCAGTTTTTTCCAATTAATCGCCCTGGTCATCACAGAGCGAATTAAATTTTGCACCTCTTCCAGAACTAGGGGGATAAATCGCAACGACAAAGTTAAGGTGAGGGTAATTTCAGTTACCGGCACTTTCAACCTTGCCAAGGGCTGCATTAAACTTTCTATAGCAGTGGTGATTTCTTCGGGTGCGGTTGTCAGCAGATACAGGTTACTGCTATAAATCACAGTAAATATAATTGTACTGACTCTAATAGCCAAATCAATTGAGCGACGAGTTACCTTAACCGGCCCTTGATGAAATAGAATGTAGCTGTAGTTTTTGTTTTCCCGTGTTGGTACTGAAACAATCTCGGCGTTATTACTGGTACTTCCTGGAGGAATTAATATCTGTTCGCTAGCGGGTAAACGCTGCTGATACCTTACACCCAGACCATCGGGACTAATACTAATAATCCCAAAGACAAACACAGACAATGTTAACAGCCATACCATTTGCTGTTTCCACACTCGCTGGGGTATTCTGGCCATTACAGTCAAAATAATTAACAGTCCAACTAGTAGTATTCGCCACTCGTTATTAGCAAAGGTGTAGCTAGTGAGAAAACTCATCAACCAAGCAATTTTCACCCGTGCATCGAGTTTGTGTAGCCAAGTTTGCGGCTGTTCTAGGTACAGTCCAAGGGGTAGCGATCGCAATAAGTCCATTTATCAGTGCTAAGTAGTAGAGAGTCAGGCTTGATATTGACTATTTTGGCCTGACATAGGCGAAATATAACCCTGAGAAGATGTTAAACTTATTTGACACGAGTTGCTCTGTTGACGCTACCTAGTTCCATCTCTCGGACTTTTTTACTGCGCCAAATTAACCGGATAGGTGTACCTTTAAATCCTAATTGTTGGCGGAATTGCCGTTCAATGTAGCGGCGGTAATTGTCATTAAAGCGTTTAGCTTCGTTGACGAATAGGGCGATAGTTGGTGGTTGCACCGCCACTTGAGTCCCATAATAGATTTTACCTTGACGACCGCCACGCGTAGCCGGGGGTGAATGCCAACTTACAGCATCTGTGAGCACTTCGTTAATTACAGAGGTAGTTACACGGCGTTTGTGTGACTCAGCAGCTTCATTCACCAAGTCTAAAATCTTATTTACCCGTTGTCCTGTGGAAGCACTAACAAAAATGGTTTCTGCCCATTCTGTAAAATGTAACCGGGCTTCCAGACTCTTTTCGTAGTCGTAAATGGTGTATGAATCTTTTTCGATGGCATCCCATTTGTTCACGACAATTATACAAGCTCGACCCTCGTCTATAATCCGCCCGGCTAATTTTTGGTCTTGGTCTGTGACTCCATCTAAAGCATCAACCACTAATAAAACCACATCGGCGCGGCGAATGGCCTTAAAAGCACGGTTAATACTAAAGAACTCTGTACCGTATTCTATTTGTTTTTTTCTGCGAATGCCGGCGGTGTCAATCAAGCGATAAATTTGCCCATTGCGTTCAACCACGGTATCAATAGCATCGCGGGTTGTGCCGGAAATAGGGCTAACAATTGATCTTTCTTCTCCCACAAAAGCATTTAATAAACTGGATTTACCCACATTGGGTCGGCCGATAATCGCCACCTTAATCTCGTTAGTTTCTTCTACTTCCGTGACCATGGGGATGTGAGTAATTAACTCATCGAGTAGTTCCCCAGTACCACTACCATGAATTGCCGAGATAGGAAAAGGTTCCCCCAAGCCTAAAGACCAAAATTCAGATGCTTGAATTGCGCCTTGTTCTGGGGATTCACATTTGTTCACAGCCAGTAACGCCGGTACTGGTTGCTGACGTAACCATGTAGCAATTTCTTGATCTGAACCTGTCAGCCCAGTTTGACCGTCTACAACAAAAATTGCCGCACTGGCTTGTGAGAGCGCGGTGAGTGCCTGTTGGCGAATTAGCGGCAGAAATTCCGTATCATCGTTAAATACTAAGCCCCCTGTATCTACAACGATAAAATCCCGATCGCGCCAGTAAGATGGCATATAAGTGCGATCGCGTGTTACACCCGGTTCATCGTGGACAATCGCCGTTTGCTCCCCGGCGAGACGATTAACCAGGGTAGACTTGCCCACATTCGGGCGACCGATAATAGCAACAATTGGCAGTCCCATAAAACCAGGGTGAGTGAGAGTAATAGGCTATTATATCATTTATTTATTGTAACCATTTTAAGTTCTAATGTAGTTTATCGAGGCTGATGTAGTGTTTTGAGTCAGAACTACCGAGTAATAAGCTTATAATTCTACCATAAACAGCTTGGCATTATCTATGAGTCGTTCAGCCCCTTATCAACCTTTGTTGTTGCGAGTTCTCCATGGTATTAACGGAATTTTAGTCATTACTTCCATCATTACTGGCTTCCTAGTTTACAATACATTCGATGGCAGATTTGGCAAAGTCCTCATTCCTAGAATTGATCCAATTCAAGATATTCATGGAACTGTAGCTTTATTCTTTTTACTGTTATTACCAGCTTTTGTACTTTATAGCTTTCATGCGGGACAAAGGCGGCTATTACAACCCGACTCCATACAAAATTTAACACAGGTTGGTAAACCCATTTGGTGGGTAAGTTCACAACGGATTATCAATACTCTGATGTTGCTGTCCTCGGTTTTGGCGGTAATATCTGGCAGAATGATGAAAGAGGAATGGCTACCTACAAGAGAACTTGATCACTTATGGTATTACTGCCATCTGATAACTTGGGTAATTATGGTTTGTTCTTTAGCGATTCATATTTTGATGTCTGCTAAAGTAGGTGGTGCGCCATTGTTACTATCAATGTGGTCATGGAAATTCCGCCCAGGAGATAGTCCGAAAAACTGGTATAGTCGTTTGCGTAGTTGGTTGCGTAATTTTGCCATTAATAATTTTAGTAACCAAATTAACCAGTTAATACAGAGGAATTTTTCCCTGATAATTATTGAGGGTGTTGTGTTGCTTGGAATTATAGCGGCATTTGTGCTGCCACTGTTTTTCTCTGGTGGATAATAAATATTATCGAAAAAATATTTACTATTGAGCAGATTCGCCAAAGAATCCTCTGACTCAAGCCAGAGGAAGGTAAATAACTATGTCTAAAATTTTACTTTTGATTGAGAGCAACTCTTAACTGACTCAGCAGATGATTAACGGCGGTAAAACTTGGGTTTTTCGCCAATGCTTGCAGAACTACGGGGCTACTTTCCTGCACAATTTGATTATATGCAGTCAGAGCATCGTTAAACTTATTAATATCCACATTTTGGTCTGGTCCTGTCAGTTCACTTAAAGCATTTACCAGTGATGTTACTGGTGATGGTGACACTTCTAAACTCACTATAGAAGATTTGACCTGATCTACATTATCTCCACCCTGCAAGATATATTCAATGGAATCAGAGGGCGTATTTTTAGCCAGACTTGCACTGAGTAGATGATCGAGAACTGCATTTAAATCATTCTGAACTTCCGGGGAGACCCTCAAAACTCC
This sequence comes from Anabaenopsis sp. FSS-46, assembly GCF_029891665.1. NCBI lineage: Bacteria > Bacillati > Cyanobacteriota > Cyanophyceae > Nostocales > Nodulariaceae > Anabaenopsis > Anabaenopsis sp. FSS-46. The sequence goes on from NZ_JANQDG010000067.1 coordinate 108,427, forward strand.
CGCCGAAAAATTACCATCATTAACAACTTGAACATTAACCCCGGTTGCCGGTACAATATCACCCATTGAGGAAGTAGAATCTATACCAGTTCCCGGTACAATCTCCTTATCTCCAATTAAAGAGGCAGAATCTGGAGAACTACCCGGTACAATCTCCTTACCAGCATAGGCTCTATGAGGCGCAGCCGCCAGATAAGTAAAACAAGCCAATGCTACCGCCAAATTTAGCAAGAATGTTTGTTTCTTCATGATTTTTATGATTGATGAAATTGCTTAAAACTTGAAACTGTACCCTGCACTCAGCGCAAAACCTAAGCCAGTATCAAAATTACGACTAATGTCTGTCAGAATAGCATTGATAACTATAGGTCTATTTCTGAAAGGAGCAATAGACGTACCTACATTCACACGATTTCCCGTCCAGCTACTGACTAGGGATGCTTCAGGTATGACTCTTAAACCTAGACTCCCGAAAATATTAGCATTATTTCCCCCTGCGGCTCTTGCGCCTAGAGAACGAAAACCGCCGTTACCAAAACCCACAGAAATAGTCAAAGGTAATTGATGATGTGGGTTATCTGGTTGCAGTAGAAACGCCCTAGTAACGACTCCATAAATAGTGTCTTTATTATCGGAAGATTCTCCCCATTTGAGAGCATTTGACCAACCCACGGCTACAGATGTACGGTCACGTAAGTATTTGTGGAGTTTTAACCCCATATAGCCGCTAGTCCCCACATCAAACTCTCCACCTTTAAAGTAAGTACCCCCGGAACTAGCAAAGTTAACATTAACTTCCAACCCTACAGATTTCAACGGATCTCCTAACCCAAAACCAGCGGAGTAAGAGCCATCTCGAAAGCCATCGGAATCTTTCTCTAAAGGGAAAAGTAAACCAACACCAACATAGACTTGACCACCACTTGCACCATAACCAGAAGGAGTACCAGCTGTTGAACCAGGGAAACCCCTTCGCGGTTCAGTTTTGATGATGCTTTGTTGGGTGTTGATGATGGGATCAATTAATAGTTCTTGGCGTAATGTATCACTATTGCTAGGGATATCCTCCTCAGGTGATGAAAGTTCTACATCTGTGCTCAATTCCGGTTGTTTTTGCGACAGTAAATTAACTAAATTAGTTGGCTGTGGGATTTCTTCTGGTGATTCTCCATCAATATTATCGTGGTGGGATGTCAATAAATTTTGACTTGTGTTTATTTTGCTGTTTAGTACATTCTTAGATGAAAAACCCAGATGAGCACCAGAATAATTCCTGATTTTTTCAAGTTCAATGTTAACAGCTAAATCCTCACTGTTACTTGTGTGTAATTTAACAGGATTATTACTTTTTATTGGTGTTAATAATCTTTCACTGAGGGTGATATATGACTTCTTGTTAGCTGGGTATATTGATGATTTATGGCTATTTTCACCAGAATAAACCTGATTTATTTGATTTGGTAAAATCATATTCTTCTGTGCATTATCCGCAGCAGATACAGACTTTATGGTCATAGCGGTCAAAATCAGAAGACAACTTAGTAAGACTGTCCCTAAGTTAGAAAAAACATAGTCAAGTCTAATAAATTTACAAATGTCATTACTATTGCTGGTTTTTTGTATCTTATACATCACAATATTGGTGAGATATTTACAGCATATTGCTTTGTTTGTGATCACAAAGACATGATGAACCAGCCCTGAGCGTTAGCGTCGCGTTTAGTAGATAAGCTACAGGTTCATAGATTTAGACAGACTAACACAGATAAATTTGTAATTTATTTAGATGAAAAATGTTAGATTAATCTTTATTTTTTGTTCAAAGTAAATTTATATAACCCTTGTCATCTGTATGGGGTTTTGACACTCCCTACGCCTAAAAGCGGGTCTAGTATTAGTGAGGTTTTTTGCTTTTGAGAACGAAAAAAGTAATACCCTATTCAACGCCTTAGTAGGAAAAGCTTTCTGGGGGGAACTGTAAGGGTAAAAAATAGAAGACTAACGCAAAGAGCGAAATATAACCCTTCCTGGGGTTTCTTCTTGATTAATGCTCGCATATACCCGCAGACAAGTTAACACTTCCCCTGGAACACCGCCACAGTTGAGTTGGAGGTCATCTTTAGAGAAAGAACAGACATCGGCATAAAGTCCAGATAACTGCCGAATCCGCACATCATAACCCATATTCACCGCCGTTTGAGCCATTTTTTTTAAAATACGTCGTGATTCTTGCTGTAAATTACCCCACCAGGAATAACGCTCGACGGGTGGGACAAATACTAAGGAGTGTATGGCCTCATCTATATCTATCCAGGCACGCAGACTTAACAACTCATCAGAATTTGACTCGGCTTGTTGCAAACGCTGCCAGCGATCGCTTAAAGTATTTATATATTGAGTGCGTTGTTCTGGCTGGGAGTGCAAGGGCATAATATCAAAGGTAAACACAGTCTTTAAAGCATGATGTAAGTCTGGGTCTATTTCAGTAAATCTCAGGAACAGCTGCACAAAGCCAGCGATACAGTATAAATTACCATATTGGTCAGTTGGATTAACTCCCGTATTTAATAAGGCTTTCTCAGATAAAGATAACCCCGGCGCTGTTACACTCCCCTTCAGTCCGGGATAAATTATTTGATCACGGCTAAAAGGAAGTTCAGCAACGTGTAAATTATCTGGTAGTGCGCCTACTTGTTCAGCTAAATCTAAGACGCGCGATCGCCAAGCTGTGGCGATATTTTCTGGAACTCGCAGCAGTTGGCGGTGAATTTCGTTCCATAGGTCAGCATCGGTTTGGCTTTGTAGTTCAGCAGTACCTAAATATAACTTTAGTTCGGCATCAGCATTAAAAACCGACCGCAGATGAGTCAATTTTAACTCAGTTGGGAGCAATATCATGGCGATCGCATCTTCTGGGGGAGAATCTGTCCGTGGTTGCAATAACCCGGAGATTTCCCGTAATAACTCCTCACATATTTGAGTACCGGGGTCGAGGGGAAATTCTGAGATAGCTTGAGTTAAAGTCGCCTCTAGTCCACGTAAACTACATTTAAGTAATTTAGCCAACTCTGACCCTTGTATTGCTAATAACTGGCGTAATTGCTGCATGAGTATAATACTAAAACTGATGATAGCGTTTCAAACCCCACCCCAACCCTCTGGTTATCAAGCAGAGGGAGCAAGAGGTGAAATATTATCAAACTCAGATGCTCCCGTCAAAGTACCTACTCAACCGAGGAAGTTTAATGTACACCACAAAAAGGGTCGCGTTCCTTATCCACTTCGTTAGGTTGTAGTTCTAATTCGGCCTGATAAACACATCCTGGCTGTTTAAGACATTCTTGACTAGTGGAGGTCCAATAGGGAACCTCCCCTGCGTGTATTCTCAGAAAACCTTTGTTATCTAGAGTCACGTAATATTTACAAGGGTAATTGGTGGCGACATCTGGTTTACTTAATGCACCGATGCGGATCCATTTTTTGGTGTTAGTGGTGGTATCTGTTTGATAAATATAAAATGTGTGCTGACGGCTTTGGGGAAAGGGAGGTAAAGGGTGACTGACTAAACCGGTTTGTGACTGCTGTTCCCCATGATGGACATAGTGAAATTCTCGCAAAAATTGACTATTATCTTTTCCTGCTTCAAAAACTAAATGATAGGCGTTGGGCTGGTCAACAGTTGCTGACTCAATCACATTGACTGCAATATCACCATCATTTAAGTTGTGCTTGGGACTTTCTAAGGCAATATTCCACTTTAACTTACCATCAGCAAATAGGGCTGCTGTTTCGGAAGCTGCTAATAGTGCAGCACCCACATCAATACCAGGAAGGTCAATTAAATAATGGGGGTTCCCTTGACAAAGTAAAACCCTAAATTCTAGAGTCTGGTCAATTTCAAATTGAACTTTGATTTTTTTAAGAAACTCAGTTTCTGACATTCCTAGTTTTTGCATCAGGTTTTTACCGTCAAAGCTCCCCCACAGTCGTAAGTCTCCCTCCTCGTAGTCTTGGCGGTAAATAATATTAATTAATTGTGTCCCTTGCCATTCTGTGCGTACTTTGGCGGCTGTTTCTGTGGGACTGATTTGATAAAGTTCCTGTCCAGCTTTGAATATGGTTAAAAGTTCGTTGCTTTGGGTTTTGCGTTTGAAGTTACAAGGTAGATAATAAAAGAGATTTTTCACGTCTATTTCTAACTGATTTGCTCCTTTGCGCAACAATTCCTTAGACTCTTCGGGGTCAAATCTCAGTCGGCGGAGTTTCTCAGCGTAGCAAGCACCGGCGGAGGTAGCGAGTTTTGTAAATTCCAAGACAAAGGTAATTCTTTCTGGGTTCCAGACGAAGTAAGGGGATTTACTAAATTCTTCGTAGATGTAGCGCTGTACTAATTCCAGGTTGCAAGTTTTACCAGATAAAATCAACCAGTCAACTTTATGAGTATTCCAAGCATCTATATTTTGCCCATGGAAACCCAGGCGACTTTCCATGAGTCCTTTAGCGATACCAATTCCCTCCTTAATAGTGGAAGCGGCGGCGCGTTCAAATTGTTCGCTGTCGATGATAACGCCAATATTATCAGGGGTTCTGACTTGAAATTTAATTCCACTTTGAGTGAGAAGTTCACAAATGTGAGTTTCGGAAATAGTGAAAGTTAAAAGATGATGCTCTGATTTTTGCCCCAGTTTGAGTTTAGCTGATTCAGCATGCTCCCAGAGAGTATAAAAGGTTTGTAGGCGCTGGGGTACTTGTTGCCATCTGGTGGGTAATACTTTCTCGGCAGTATCTAGGGCATCTTTATAAGCAGCATCACCATCAGGGTTTTCTTTATCTATACATTTTAATAAACTGCCACTTTTAAATTTTCCTTCTTCAATAAAACGTTCATTTAATTCTGTGTTAATTAAATCTTCTAGCTTTTCGCTTTCGATGTCCCCTGTAGTTATTGCCGTTAACAAAAAGTCTGCGATCGCTACTTTTAATAACCTAAATATTCGCAGGGTAATTAATTCACCGCCCAACTGTAAATGCCCTGATGAGCCTAACAGTTTGGGAGTAAGTTTATAGTAACGTCCTCCTAATCCTCTATCTTCATAGTCTGCAAAGGTTGGGGTATTATCATCTAAAGTCAATTCAATCAAAGCTAAGTCTGTGGTTCCCCCCCCGATATCCAAGACGAGGACATTTTGCGACCATTTGTTTTCGACTTGACGACAACGGGTTTTAAATGATTCAATGCCAATATTGAGATTACCACCAAATTCTCGCCATAAAAAGAAGATTGCCACTGAAACAGCCTCATCATAGGCGGTTTGGACATCATCAATACCCAACTGTTCCACTAATTCTTTAACTTCCTTACGGACTAATGGGGGGGCGACAGTAGGGTAAGTTACAACAGCTGTAACGAAATCTCCATCAGAAAACTTGCGCCTAGCGCGTTGGCGGTAATCTTCGGTTAAATCGATTAAATGAGCCCAAGCTGCTTGGATAAGTTGGTTAACATGAATTATTTCTTGCTGAGTATTTAAAATCACTGGGAAAGTGCGATCTTGTCCAAAGTAGCGCTTGGGTGAGTGGTGAAATCTGCTGATAATTTCTTTTAAAGAGACGCTGCTACCTTGGGCGATGGCTTTTTTTCTATTATCCCTGGCTTCTCTACCCATGCGTAGTTGTAAATCTGTCAAGGTAAAGATTTCCAATTCGCTGGGTATTTCTGTATCACGGCGATTAATATCTAAGACGACGGGGATTAAGTTTTGCGATTCTAAAGTAGGTACACGAAAAACTTCATGGTATATTTGGTAAAGTTTTTTGCTAGCGGCCCGCCGGAATTTCTCGCTGTTACCTAGACATAACTCTATTTGGCGAATTGCTTCTAAGAATCGCTCTTTTTGGTCAGTTTCAAAAACTGATGCTAGATTATAGGGTTCCATTTCTAGGTTTTTGCTCACATCAGCAATAAATTTCTCCCAGTCATGGGGGTTGACATCGGGTAAAGCTACCGATGGGGGGGAACTCAACCACTCGGCCATGCGATGGCGTAACCTGATTTCTTGTTCCCTGGGTAAAATTTCGGCGATGGGAACCTCAATGGGATCAAAGAGTGTGACTGTAGAGTTGGATGTACCAAAATCCAATGCTAACCATCCGGGAAATCTTTTTTGTGGTTGGTTTTCAATATAGGGACTGGTTTCTATGGGGATGGTCACGGCTTCGGCCTCAATGATTTCTTCATCATCCATTAATGGTGACCAGAGATAACATGAAGCTTCAGTTTCCCGGGGTTCAGAAAGTACGGGATCTCCTAAAGCGTCAGAATCGAAATACTCAACACTTACGGACAAAGTACAATTAATTGGTTCTCGAAAAGGGCGAGTTAACTTACAAGGATATTGCTCTAATTGCCCGATTTGGGAAATTTTAGGAGTTACAGAATCAAATGGTTTATATGCTTTTTTAATTTGTAATGCTAATTCCTCCGGCGTACCGGTGACAATGCAATTAATTCTAGCAATGTGAGGGACATTATCCCCTGCTGCTAGCAGTTGGATGGTGGGTAGTTCCAAATATTCTTTTTCTTTAATATGCACTTGAAAATTAGGTGCGAGCCGAATCTCTACAGGCATTTATTTCTCCTGAAATTAATAATAAATTGCCAATTAAAATCTAGTATCTGTGGTTAAAGTGACCGAAAATGTACCGAACTAACTAGAAATATCGAAAATAGTAAACAATTAAGGCTTTGAAACCTAAACAATCAAGAATTTTTTGTACCTAGAAAATTATTCTCTTGATAAGAAATTGTGGCAACTTCTGCGAGAATCTGCAACCAATGGGGAATATTAACTTTAGCAGGGGAGCTTTCTGCCGCAATATATCTGAGTAAAGCCTCTTTTTTAGAAATATTTTGCATGCTGGGAATAATTTGATCTAAAATACCTTCTAGTTCAGCATTTATCTGCTGATTGATTTGGCTGACATATTGCACCAGATGCAGGCTAGCAGTTGTAATGATTTCATCTCGTAGTCGCAATACAAAAAGTTGGTGATTACCTGTTCTGGGTAAGTCTGGACTTTTTTCAGGAGACCAGTCAAAGATTTGACCAATATTGTGTTTTTCATCTCTACGGGCTAAGGGGAATATGATTTGGGGTGAAATTGATTGTTCTTTGCTATTAATTTCGGCGATAATTGCTTCTAGCCAGTGATTAGGGTCACATCCTAACAGCAACTTGTAAAAAATATCGGCTTCTTCTATACCAAATTCTGTTTCAATATCTTGTTCCATTTCTGGATTGAGATTAGTCTGCAAATAATCCCGCTGTGGGGCTATCTGCTGGGATAATTTATTTAATAAGTCGGCTAATGCTTGATGAATGCGCTCTCGGGCAAATTCTTCTAATTCCTTGACAGTTTTCACAAAAGCTGCATAAAAATCTTCACTTTTTGTAGGTAGGCTGCTATTAACTCTATTACCTCTGTCAAATAGTTTACCCGCTGCCCCTTTAAATTCCGCAATGGTGATATTACCATTGTTGGCTTTGTTAAATAGTAATGTCCACTCGTTCCAGTTGAGTATTTTAAATGTGAGTTCGTCTTTAACTACATCACTGACAATATTTCCCCACCGGTCTTTGAGTGGTTCTTTACCTAAATCTTTCTGGAAGTTGCGATAGGTTTTATCTAAACTTTCAATAGCAGACCGCAACTCAATGAGGTTGTGAGTATCGGATGTGGGAATACCTTGCTCGTGGATTTCGGTAATAATATTATTGAGGTATTCTTGTTGTAGCATTAAATTATCAGCAGCCCTATGGGTATCTTCATACAGCTGTTTTACTCCGTGATTGGCTACATGATTTTGAATTAATTCGCGTAGTTTGGCAATACCACCATCTTGGGCGAAGTAACTCAGTTGTCTACCTAAATGGCTCCGCGGATCAGATTCTAGCAGACGTGTGCTTAATAGTTGCCATTTTTGTTGCGATCGCCTAGACCGTTCCAGATAATCAGGATAATCTAAGTTAGTGAGAAATTCCGGTGAACCTGCTTTAACTTTACTAGAGCGTTTTGCCAACTCAGCCAGTCCTAGTAGTGGGGATAATAAAACCATCCGTTCTTGTTCAATGATGAATGCACTAGCAGCATCAAGGGTTGTTTGCAGAACTTTCAATTTACTTAAAACATCGTCTTCTTTTACAGGTTCAGTATCTGTGATGAATTGGTCAAGTTCTCTTTCATGACCTTGACTATCTAAAGGTAACTGATCAAAACGACCCACCCCCACCAAAATTAAATCTTTGAGGTCTTGTCCTGGGCGTTGCTGCTGCATCATAGTAAAGATTTTATTGGCGCGATCGCTACCAGGGGTTTTCCCATTTAAAAGGATTAAAATTGTCTGTACTTCTGCTAGTTCCCGCAGTGATAAAAAGGTATCCCTAGCTCCGGAATTAGCAGCACCTAACCCAGGGAAGTCTAAGAGAATAAATTGGGAAGCACCGCTAAAATCCCAGATTTCCCGTGATATTTTCACTTCAATGTTGACACGGTGGATGAGTGAGAAGCTGTTATGTAATAATTTAGTTGTGAGGTTCTGGGGTGGGCTGGGTAATCGAATATGAGATGAGGGTAAGTCCTCAAACCGAAGAGTTTGGATAGCTAATGGCTGTTCAGGTAGCTGTAGCCCTTCACGGGCGATGTTACCATCAATTTGATAGTGGATACCACACATTGCTTGGCCATATGCTTGATAAGTGCGAAGGAATAATACCAACTCTCGTAATAAATAACGTAATTCTAAATTTTTGCTACTGTTCCATGCTTCTTCGCACCAGTTAATAATATCTTTGCCAGTCTTTAATGTTGACAGGGGTATAGGCGGTAGTCCAGATGCAGTACTGCGGCGACTTGCTTCCTGCAACATGAATTGCAGGCACTCATTCACCCCTTGATGAGAAAGATACTCTACCGTATAATTATTAGCCTGAGTAGTGACAAAGCCTGATTGCGGTACAATATGGATGGCTGTGACATTACCTGTAGTTGGGTTCTCGCTAATTGGCAAAGCGTCAGCATATCCAATCAAGCTACCTAAAAGCAAAGTTTTACCGCTGCTGAATTCTCCCATGACCCCAATTCTAACTGGAGATGTGGCAAGTTCTACAGTTTTCTGTGCAGCTTCTCGGAGGCGAACAAGACAATCATCTAGCCTAGTGGGTATCCAATCTTCTTGTTTAGAAGGGTATTGGGGTACTGAGTCTAGTTTTTCCAAGATAAATTGTCCGTATGCTTTAAAACAATCTAATTGTTCCATTTCCATAGAAATTCTTTCCATGTCGCATCAATTTCTGTGAGCTTTATAACATAAAACAATCTAAATGGCAGATATTGATAAAAGTTATCATCATATTTTTCCTGAGTACCAGATTATTTAATACTGTGCATGGATTAATTCTACTGAGTTAAACAATTCTTAACCGGATGCTTATTTAAACAGTTAAAAATAAAAAAAATATCAGCAGAATAAATATTATTGAGGGAATATTCACAACTATGAAATTACTGACTTCTATGAACGAATATCTATCGCAGGTGTTCCATGAGATTTGCGCCCATGATGTTTATACTCTCAGCGGCTGTTTTATATTACACAATATGAGTTGTAGTAAGAATTAAACAAGTCCTTCGGGGTGATGTCTGGGTAAGGATGAGCCAAAAGTTACGGTTATTGTAGTATGGGGGAGTGTATACGCAGCCACATTGACAGTATATTTCATCGTCTTGTGGGGTATGCCAATAGGGGACAGGATACTGGCGTCAGAATAATTTTACCATTTATACATTTATATATTACGTTTTTACATACAATTTGCTGTATCATATTCAGATGTATGCTTGGATAAGTTAGAGGGTGCTATATATATTTCTTCTGTCGGCAGTTAATAGATTGATAGTTGAATGGGTGTAAAAGGATGATGTATGAAGATTATAACGCAGTTGATGCGGTAAATGAACTATTGAGGAAAATTAGAATTAAAGAAAGTCAATTAAGACTTGCTAAAACATCTAATCTGCTGTATACATCTGAAGTATTACAAAATCAAATATTAGAGTTACGGAAAGAATTATCCGATTCAGAGAACCCGGAAATTACAGCATTAATGAGTTTATTGGATGATTAAATGTTAGAATCATGAACTCCAATAATATGCTAGAACAAAAACTGAGGCGTTGGGATGATGTGATCGCCAACCATCCCCATGAGCCTCAAGCCTATGTACACAGGGGTATGGTTCATTTTCAGCTAGTAAATATTAATGCTTCTATTGCTGATTTTGACATAGCAGAAAAACTTGATACCCGGTTAACACCATATTTGTGGCAAAGGGGACTAGCATATTATTATGCTGGTAGATTTGCAGAAGGCGCTAAACAGTTTGAGACAGATTTAACTGTGAATTTTCAAGATGTGGAAGAAACGGTTTGGCGCTATCTTTGTACTGCTGAAGCTGATGGCGTCACCGCGGCGCGTGAGTGTTTATTAGAAGTAAAAAATGACCCGCGATTGGTGATGCGGCGGGTATATGATTTGTATGCGGGGCGCTGTTCTCCCGATGTTTTAATTCAATTGGGTAAAAACGCAGATAAGCGTACTAAATTTTACAGTTATCTCTATGTGGGATTATATTTTCAGGCGGAAAAGCAACTGGAGTTAGCACAGCAATATATTAATCAAGCGGTTAGTAACAAGATTGATGATTATATGTGGTATCTAGCTTGTGTACATCAGAAGTTGCGATAAACACAGGATGACGTGAGTGATTGCAACTAGAGTGAGGGGAATTGTTGCTCTTGACTGGATTTGTAAAGATATTTATATTACTCTATACAAAAATTGATTTATTCCTGGCGATCGCATTAGCAATTGTTATGCAACTTATAAAAGTTTATAGCGATCGCTGGCGGTGCAAAACAATGTATAATTATTGCAGCCATATCAGAATCAAATATGAATAATCAAAGCAAATCAGTTGCAGGCACTGGTTAATTAATGGCATCTTAATATTCAAATTAACCAACGGTGTGATGACTATGACACTTGACAAAGATGATTAAAATCTTGCATCTTGCGGATATCCACATGGGGAGCGGTTTCTCCCATGGGCGCATGAATCCAGACACAGGACTAAATACACGGTTAGAGGATTTTGTCAAGACTTTATCCCGATGTATTGACCGGGCGCTACAAGACCCGGTAGATATAGTCTTATTTGGCGGTGATGCGTTCCCGGATGCTACCCCACCGCCATATGTACAAGAAGCCTTTGCAAGTCAGTTTCGCCGCCTGGTTGATGCAGATATTCCTACAGTGCTGTTGGTGGGGAACCATGACCAACATTCTCAAGGAACCGGAGGCGCAAGTTTAAATATTTATCGCACTTTAGGGGTGCGGGGGTTTTTGGTGGGTGATACTTTAACCACTCACTGTATTAATACCCCTAGTGGTAGGGTACAGGTGATTACTTTACCTTGGCTGACTCGTTCTACGTTGATGACCCGTCAGGAAACTAAAAATGCTTCTTTGGCTGAGGTAAACGAAATGTTAACACAACGTCTACAAGTGGTTTTGGAGGGAGAAATTCGCCGCCTTGACCCTGATGTTCCTACTGTGCTTTTGGCTCATTTGATGGCTGATAATGCTACTTTGGGCGCTGAACGCCTTTTAGCGGTGGGGAAGGGTTTTACTTTACCCCTATCTTTACTGACGCGACCTTGTTTTGATTACGTGGCTTTAGGACATGTTCACTGTCACCAGAATTTAAATAAGTCTAATAACCCACCTGTCATTTATCCCGGAAGTATTGAACGGGTCGATTTTAGTGAGGAAAAAGAAGATAAGGGCTATGTAATTATAGAGTTGGATCGGGGACGAGCTAATTGGGAATTTTGCCCTTTACCTGTGCGGAGTTTCCGCACTATTGAGGTGGATATATCACAAGCAGATGATCCTCAAGCTGCTTTAATCAAGGCGATCGCTAAATATAATATTGAAGATGCTGTGGTGCGGTTAATTTATCAAATCCGCTCGGAACAGATGGATGTCATTGATACTGCGGCTATTCATGGAGCTTTAAGTTTAGCTCACAATTACACAATTAAAGCAGAATTAGTCAGCCAATTGGCGCGTCCGAGAATTCCAGAATTAACCGCTAGTAGCAGTATTGACCCCAGGTCGGCCTTGCAAACTTACCTAAATAATCGTGAAGATTTAAAGGATATTGCTGCATCTATGTTGGAAGCAGCAGAAAATTTACTCGCTGATGATGTGGTAGTCTTTTAATGCCGGGGCGATCGCTGTGTGCTTTAATAATGAGAAAAGAATGCTTGAATAATTGTGCTAGAGGAAGCCTTACCAAAATCAACCATATCTCAACAGCGCTTACCACCTCAGCGTTGGCAAATTTATCGCCAGCAACCAGAATGCGCCGCTAGTCTGGCGGGGGTAACTAATGTTGCACCTATTATCGCCCAAATACTAATTAATCGTGGCATTACTACCCCAGAAGCAGCACAAGGGTTCTTAAATCCTGAGTCCTTAAATTTACCTTCGCCTTTAGAAGAATTTCCTGACTTGTCGATTAGTTTGGATTTATTGCAGCAAGCGATCGCATCCCATGGTAAAATATCCATCTGTGGTGACTATGATGCCGATGGTATGACTAGCACGGCTTTACTGTTGCGTAGTCTCCGGAGTTTTGGGGCTGATGTGAATTACGCCATCCCTAGTCGTATGCGTGATGGTTATGGGATTAATCAACGCATTGTTGAAGAGTTTCACGATGAAGGTATAAACCTAATTCTGACTGTGGATAATGGGATTTCCGCTTATGAACCCATAGCCAGAGCCAGAGAACTTGGTATGAATGTGATTGTCACCGACCACCACGACATCCCCCCTAAATTACCTCCAGCTAACGCCATCCTGAACCCCAAACTAATTGCAGAGTCTTCACCTTATCGGGGTGTGGCGGGTGTGGGTGTTGCTTATATTTTAGCAGTATCTCTAGGGCAACGGTTGGGAGCGATTAAAGGCTTAGTGCAGCCCATGTTGGCTTTATTTACCCTAGGTACAATCGCTGATTTAGCACCTTTAATAGGTGTAAATCGTCGCTGGGTAAAACGTGGATTAAAACATTTACCTCAGTCTAATTTACCAGGGATTAAAGCCCTAATTCAGGTGGCTGGTTTGCAGGTCAGGGAAGAGGGACAAGGGGAACTATTCCCAGGGGGAAATACTTCTTCTAAATCTTTAAAACCAGAAGATATCGGCTTTCGCTTGGGACCACGAATTAATGCTATTGGTCGTATTGGTGACCCTCAGACGGTGATTTCATTACTAACTACCGATGATATGACGGTAGCCTTAGAATGTGCGCAGCAGTGTGAGCTAACTAACACTAGTCGTCAGCAGATGTGCGAGGTAATTGAACAAGAAGCGATCGCTTATGTAGAGGAGTGGTTTGTTTCTACTCTCCCCAAATACCGGGTATTAGTGGTTGTACAACCTGATTGGCATCATGGTGTAATTGGTATTGTCGCCTCTCGCTTGGTGGATCGCTACGGTGTGCCTGTGTTTATTGGCACTTATGAAGCTGGTGGACATATTCGCGGTTCGGCTCGTGGTATTCCTGAGTTTAACGTGTTTGAAGCGTTACAATATTGTCAGGGTTTACTGGGTAAGTTTGGCGGACATAAGGCAGCCGGGGGTTTTTCTTTGGCAGCAGATAATTTAGACTTATTGCGATCACGATTATCTGAGTTTGCTAATCACTGTCTAGAACTACACCACCTCAAGCCAGTAGTTAAAATTGATGCCGAAGTTGAACTGAGTCAAATCAATCAGCAGCTCTACCAAGAACTAAATGCTCTTCATCCTTGTGGTATGGAAAACCCAGACCCCTTATTCTCGACAGGGAATGTACAAGTGATTTCCCAGCAAATTGTTGGTAAAGGTCACATTAAATTAACACTCAGTCAAACTATTAATCATCAAGAGTATAAAATCAAAGCGATCGCCTGGAGGTGGGGAGACTACTTCCCCCTACCGCCACGATTAGATATTGCCTACAAGTTACGAGAAAATTACTTTAATGGTACTACTACCATTGAGTTGGAGTTAGTCGGTGTCAGACCATCGTCAGCTTAGGATGAGCTCAACCAAGGTATGAAAAGCTTATCCAAGCTGTCTTTCAGCCTCTGGTGGTCATGATTTCGGAGTTATAAGTTTCAAAACTGATAACTCCGGATATCACAGTCCTACAGGTCGCCGTTGCGAAATGCCAGTACAAAGATTACCACCGGACCAGCAATGAGGATTAGTCCTACAGAAACTAACTGGAAGATAACTTCCCAATTGATACTGCTCAAAGCGTCAAACATTTTTCCCTGATCCCCTTAACTTTTGAAAAACACAGTCACTCAATTGCAAAACTCGCAATTTATCATATCTGGCTTGGGGCTGTTACATTTAATTTACTTAACAAAACTATAGGAAAGTCCATAAAATGGCAAACTGGCAATGTGTGAAACAATGTGGCGCCTGCTGTAATCTTGAACCCGCAGATCGTCCAGATTTAGAGGAGTATCTTACACCGGCAGAATTAGAGCTATACCTGAGTATGGTGGGCGAGGGGGGATGGTGCGTTAACTTTGACCATGACAGCCGAGAATGCAGTATATATGCCAATCGTCCCCGTTTTTGCCGTGTAGAGGCAGATATATTTGAGGATATGTATGGAATTGAACCCGAAGAACTCAATGATTTTGCTATTGACTGCTGTCGTGAGCAAATAGAGGGAGTCTATGGCGATCGCAGTCTGGAAATTATCCGGTTTAATCAAGCCGTGGGATTCTGAATTTATGTCACTTTCTGCAATAGGCTTGCAATTTATCAAGATCATCTGAGAAGATGAGAGAATTATGAAAGACCTTCAGAAAAGTACCGCCCGTGAAACTTGACTCTGTACCGATAAATTCTGTCATTGCTCAGACTGACAACCAGCCAGAAATCAAAGACAGGGATTCATCTGACTTAACTGTAGTTACAGATAGTCCCAAACAGCAGGAGTCGGTGGTGGCAACTTTTGCTACTACCTTCCTGACTATATTTTTGGCAGAAATTGGAGATAAAACCCAGCTATCCACCTTATTAATGAGTGCAGAATCTCATGCGCCCTGGGTAGTTTTTATTGGTGCTGGAGTAGCCCTAATTACTACTAGTCTATTAGGCGTGCTTTTAGGGGGTTGGATTGCTAATCGTCTCAGTCCCAAAGTCGTAGAAAAATCAGCCGGGATGATGTTATTGCTGATTTCTGTCATGCTGTTTTGGGATGTATTTCATAATTAAGTAACTCACCCCCCACTCTCTAACTATCCACAAACTTATGGACTGGCATCTTTTAGGACTGAGCTTTATTACTGTATTTCTCTCAGAATTAGGTGATAAAAGTCAATTAGCTGCGATCGCACTTTCTGGGCGTTCCCAATCTCGGCAAGCGGTATTTTTTGGTACTGCTGGCGCGCTATTGCTCACCAGCTTTTTGGGAGCATTAGCCGGGGGCGCTGTGGCGGAATTATTACCGACGCGCTTATTAAAGGCGATCGCGGCTGTAGGGTTTGCAGTTCTGGCTGCGCGTTTGCTATTGTTTAGCGAAGCCTCAACCGATGCTGAATAAGGCAATTTCAGATTACACAGAACCTACTAAACTTGCTGTTGCCAGTAGCGCTTTAAAAGTGTTCCTGCAGCTAATACTTTGAGCATTTCTAGGAAAAAATAACCACCGTGTAGTAAATTCATTTCCCCCGGAATTGTGGCAGTTGTGGCAAACAAGTTGAGATTAACACCCACAGCGCACATTTGCGGAGTCAAGAAATAGGTATCCACTAAGGTGACAGCAAGTAACATGACCGCAAATACAATCACCCTAGGATTCCAGCGCGATTTGGCTTGACTCAAAGCCAGTACGCCAGTTAATACTACAGCAGCAGATAATAATTCCATGCGATTAAAGTTCCAAAAAATCGCATAACCTGCTGTGGCAAAGTCTGTTTGACTCATCATACCAGAAAGGTAGAGGCTAGGCATGATTACCCAGTCTAGAACTAGACTAGAACTCAACCAAAAGCCCAAAGCCAAGATGATAGCCGTTTCCCAAGTTGGGCGCTTGAATTCAACTGTAGATATGGTATTCATAAAAAATAATAATTGCTGTCCTTCTACTTTCAGAGTTTAACTGAAAAAGTAGTTCTCACTACAGTTATAAATTATCTGTTACAAATAGCTTGATAACTTCAAAAAGTAATGATTTTTATCTTTTTGTCGTATTAATAAATAATATGAATTTTTGTTAATACAACAAAAATTCAATTGTTTATTAGTTTCTCCCCGTGACCTAGACTCAAGTCGGCGAGAATACCCGCAGCTTAATTTACCGTAATGGATCAAACTAAGTTGCCTTCCTATGTAAGATATAATTACATAATTCGCAAAATCCTTCTCCTTCAGCAGACTGGGTAATATAACTGGGTTGATGTTCTAGCTGGTGTGCATATTGCATGACATTGGCTACACCCACGGAAATAGGAAACTGACTTTGATTGAATAAACTTTGATCATTGGGACTATCACCAACAGTGACCACTTGCTTGGGTGAAATTTCAGGTAAGTATGCTTGCAAAACTTGCAATAATCCTATAGCTTTATCTTGTTCTTGAGGTTTAATGTGACACTGCACAGTACTATAAGTAAATCCCCAGCCCCTTTGTTGACAAAGATTACCCAGTCTTTGTAATTCCTCCGGACTCAAAGCCCCGATGTTAAAAGTCCAATCTGTGACCCGGAAACGATTGTCCGCTGATTCCTCAATTTGAGGAAAGGTTGTTTTTAAGAACTCAAAAGTGACAGCTAAACTGTGGCGATGGGCTTTTAAGTCCTGAATGGTTGTTAAGGTTACTGGTTCCTCCTTCCCAGATGGATAAAATAAACCGCCGTTTTCGGCGATCGCACCGATAACAGGCATCAAGTGGCTTAGTCCACTCATCCATCCTGCGGAACGCCCAGTCACAATTAATACTTTTACGTCCGCAGATGCTAGCTTTTCTAAAGCTTGCAGTATTGTAGTGGAAAATTTGCCTCCTTGAGTGAGAGTACCATCCATATCTGTAGCAACAAGGGCAATATTAGTGAATGAAGCCTCAGAAAGTGGTTTGAGCCGACTATACATAGTGCGTTTTCCATCAGCGGTAAAAAATAACTATCATACAGCTGATGGAAACCAAATTAATGCTTGTCACTGTTAATTACCGTTTGAGAATCACGAGCTAAAAGACCATCTTCCATTTCCACAATGCGATCGGCTATATCTAAGATGCGGTTATCATGAGTCACTAGCAAGATAGAAGTTCCTTGTTCTTTAGCCAGACCCTGCATGATTTCCACCACATCCCGTCCTGATTGTTTGTCTAAAGCCGCCGTTGGTTCGTCTGCTAGCACCAATGGAGGATTATTGACAAGAGCCCGGGCGATCGCTATTCTTTGTTTTTGTCCTCCGGAAAGGCTCTCTGGGTAGTAACTCACTTTGTCCTTTAAACCCACTGCACTCAGCATAGCTTCTGACTTAGAAATTGCCTCATGGGGAGTGACATGATCACTCAATTCCACCGCCATCTGTACATTTTGTCTAGCACTTAAGAAACCCAACAAATTGTGAGCTTGAAAAATATAACCGATATTACGGCGAATTTTTACTAGTTGATTTTGACTAGCGCCAGACATTTCTACATCTAAAAACTTGAGGCTTCCCTGTTGTACAGACCGCAAACCACCAATCAAGCTTAGTAAGGTTGTTTTACCTGAACCTGATGGACCAGTCATAATCACAATTTCCCCCGGGTAAATCTCTAGGTTAATGTCGAATAAAATTTGTTTCCTGAGCGCGCCTTTGCCATAGTAGTGATTGAGATTTTTTATAGCAATTACAGGTTCTTGTCTCATATTTAGGTGGGTGAGTAGGTGTTAGGATTTCCGTCTCAGAACTGTAGTGCCTGTAAATACTGAATATATATCAAGTACCAATTATAAATCGAAATTCTCGATCTAGATGCAGAATTTCGATTTATTTTGAAATTAAAAGATGTCTGCTGGATCAGCAGAACGTAATTTACGTACAGCGATCGCACCAGAGATAAAACACATAAGTATAGTTAAAATTAACACGGTTATTGCCCGACTATAACTCATAAAGATTGGTAGTAGTGTAGCTTCTCTAGCCCTAGAGTAGAGGAACATAGTAAAAATCCATCCTGGAACATATCCTAAACAAGCTAATAAAAATGCTTCTTGGAGTATGACCATCAACAAGTATTTCTGTGTATAACCTATTGCCTTCAAAGTTGCATATTCTGACAAATGATCGGAAACCTCAGTATAAAGGATTTGATAAACAATTACAGTACCAACAATGAAGCCCATTATCGTACCTAAACTGAATATAAATCCAATAGCAGTACTAGTTGCCCAGTAATTGCGCTCAAAATCAATAAACTCTTGTTTCGTTAAGACATTAACATCTTGAGGTAAATGATTACGCAATTCTTGAGCGACAACATTAGGATTTTGTCCTGCTCTTAATCTAATCAGACCAATATCAATCAATCCTCTTTGCCGGTTTCTAAATATCCGCAGAAAATTAACATCACTGGTAATTAAATTACCATCTGCCCCAAAAGATGTACCTAAAGTAAATAATCCACCTACTTTAACTCGTCTTCTTTGTACTTCTGCGATTAAAGTATTTCCTCCCTTGAATTGGGAAGCAATGGGGCCATATTCCTCCCGCGAAGAACGGTCAAATAAAACTACATCAGGCTGTTTCAATTGCTCCAAGTGACTTTGAACACCAGGCAAATCAAACAGATTAGATTCTGGATTCATGCCGAATATGAGAATACTCCGAGGACGACCTGTAATAGGATTCCTCCAGGTTGTATAATCCAAATATATCGGATGCACCGACTCTACCGCTTGTAATTCTAAAGCTTTATACAATCTTCTTTGAGAAAATTGTTCCATGGCTAATAAAGCATTAGATTGTTGGTTAATTAAAACAATGTCCCCATTTAAGCTACTATGTAACCGCACATTACTATAATAGAGAGCATCCCGGAAACCAATTTGCATAAACATCAAAATATCAGCAAAGGCAATTCCTGCCAAAGCGACAGCTAGGCGACTTTTGTCTCTGGTCAGTTGCAGCCAAGACAGGGGTATTTTACGAGCCATTATGCTTAATTAAGAAAGCTGTTCAAGGAATTAGGGATGGGAAGATTCCAGCAAAAACCTGAAATCTTTGATAGGTTAAATTCTTTTTTTCGCATTGCTGTTAATGCTCAATCCGAACTGATTCCTTTATTAATTTGGGTAATTACTTTAGCATTGGTAAAACCAGAAACTCGCTCACTATCTTCTGGAGTCAGGGAAATTCTCACTTCCACAACTCTAGCGTCTACATCTGCTACCGGGTCTGTACTCAAGATGTCTTTTTTGCCGATTTTTCTGCCAATTTCTGTGACAGTTCCTTTTAATTCGCCAATAAATGCTCCATTTTCACTGGTGATACTAGCAGTTTGACCTATCCGCACTTGAGCAATACTGTCTTCTGAGACCTCAGCAACAACAGTCATCTCATTAGTTTCTCCTATCTCAGCAATACCATTGGCGCTGATAGCTTCTCCTGATTTTGTATGCACTGCTAAAATCTCTCCAGCAATGGGCGCTTGAACATAACTTAATTTCAGTTCTGCTTCTGCTCTTTTGAGATTAGCCAGAGCATTACTAACTTGAGCTTCTCCCCTTTGAACATCAGTGGGGCCGAATTCTTGAATTCTCCTGAGTCTGGCTTGTTGTTCGTCAATTTGACTTTGCAAAGCCATGATGGTTTTATCGCGGTTGACTCTGGCTTCCACCAGCTGCTGTTGCAAGGTGGTGATAGTTTTTACCTGGTTGGCTCTGGCCTCAGCCAGTTGTTGTCGTAAAGTCGCCTCTACCTGTCGCAGGGTAGCTTGGGTTTCAATAACTTGCTGATTGGAAGTCACCGCAGCCAATGTTCTTCTATCCCTCTCCTGCTGGGAAATAGCACCTTCACGGTATAACATCTCATATCTGGAAGCATCAACCGCAGCATTGCGCTGTTCGGCTTGAATGCGTTGGATACTTGCTCTTAAACTGTCTTGTTGTCCTCTCAGTTCAGCTTCTAGACGATTCACTGTTGCTTGTAGAGCCAGTTTTTCTCCACTCAACTGGGCTGCTATGCGAGCAATCATCGCTTGTTGAGCATCGCTTTCTCCGTTTAACTCGGCTTGTAAACGAGCAATAACTGCTGTTTGAGCTTCCATATCTCTGGGGGAGC
The DNA here is from genome assembly GCF_029891665.1 of Anabaenopsis sp. FSS-46. Taxonomy (NCBI): domain Bacteria; kingdom Bacillati; phylum Cyanobacteriota; class Cyanophyceae; order Nostocales; family Nodulariaceae; genus Anabaenopsis; species Anabaenopsis sp. FSS-46. The sequence goes on from NZ_JANQDG010000067.1 coordinate 128,895, forward strand.
CAACTCTGACTTGGGCTAAATTAGCCCGCGCTTCTTGCAGTCTGGCTTTTGCTTCCTCCACTGCTGCTAGTTGGGTGTCATGGTTGTCTAAAATTGCCACCATTTGACCTTTTCTTACCCGCTCACCTTCTCTCACAAAGATCTGCCGCACCCGTGAGGAAGATTGCAATCCAGCTGCAGGCGCCGAGAGTTTTAAAACCTGTCCTTTTGGTTCTAAACGCCCCACAGCACTAATGCTGTTGGTCATTGGCTTGATGGGTACAGAGGAGCCTAGTTTTTTTAGCTGCTCCACTTTAGCTGTAGTTAGTAGCCCAGCAGCGATGAGAATTGGTAAGGCTACAGCAATACCCCACCAAATCTTAGGTTGTTCCGATTCCAGTAGCAGCTCTCTTGAGCTTGGCTTCTCAGTCACCCTTGACATGGTTGTTGCCTGTTTGTTGAATTGTGCTTATAGAAATAAAAAAACCGAATCAGCGGTGATCATGCCTGAAGATGCGTGAGACTTTACCTATGTTTTGTTTCTCGGTTTCTATGCATTACACTCTTTTTTCAAATTGGGATGACAGCCCATTTCATGTGCATGAGCTACCCAGGGTAGGGAAGATGCCTAATCGAAAATATTGATGGTATTAAGATTAAGATGTGTAGTTCATTTACTTCAAGCCTTTTTCAGGCTAATGAAATACACACCAATTTGTTCCGGTGTTCCCTGAAACTAAAAAACTTTGTACCTCACGACCATGGGAAATGCTATCAACAAAAACAAAAGTGCTGTAAATTCAATCCCATAGTTTTTACTCACTAGCACGCTGATAATTGCTAAAAATCTGCTATCTGATGCACCCTCAACCCTAGATATGTCTAACATGATGCTGTGTTGTTGCAAGTTACATCTGCCAACTCTCAGGATGATTGCAGCCTGGTATAAATTTATTAAATGAAATTCGCCATCGCCTATTTACCCGGAAAATATCCCTATTTTTTGGCTTTTTCGCCCCTATACTCACAGTTTATCAAAGAAATTTTCTGCTAACAAAGTGAGCATTTTTTCATACCAATTCTCTGTGAATTTTTGGGAATAAGCGATGATTATTGCCAGCCATTGCCCTTGATTCCACCATAAACACCAATACCACAGGCTCACAAACCAAGGCTATATATACAGGTTAATTAGGCACACCTTGATTCAAAAATGTTAGTCAATGATCTGCTACCAAGATATATCGAAAACACAATTCCTAACATTACGGTTTCCTTAAATTTTCTTTCAACTAATTAGTAGGTTTTTTACCTGTTCCTTGATATGGCGAATATTTCTAGACTTTGCTACTTTTGTCTAACTCCATTCAAGTTTCTTTGCATAAATTCTACATTCATCAGTTATGAGAAAAGGTAACGGAACCTACAGATGGGGAGATTAACAACACTTGACATAGTATCTCCCCTCTGCTAGAATAACTATTCTTGTAAGTCAAATAAGACTGTGGTCATATAATTTTCGGCCCAGTCTGAACCAAAGGCTTTTTCTAGTACCCGGCGGGTTTTATCGTTTTGTTGCTGTTGGGTGCAGTATTCCCGTTGTCCTGCTAGGATTTGCAGTGATTTTTCTGGTGAAACTGGACTGGAGTCTATGGCTTGGGTACAATGAATCTCTAAAAGGTCTTGGACACGAGACAGAAACATTTTCTCTTCTCCTGGGGAAACAGGACGAACAAAAATGCAAAATTCCGAGAATATATGACCCCACTCGGGTAATTGACGGGGTTGGGAAAACTTCACATCTGTGAGTGCTGTTAGTTTGGTATTGTATGATTCTGGTAACTTACCTTTTAAGTCTACGGGAGATAGGTCTGCGATCGCCGCACTAATTTGACCTCGACCCCCAACTAAGTCACAACCAAACATTGGTAAGTCATATTCTGGACGGGGAAACATTACACAATGCAAAATATCTAGCATAGTTCCCACCCTTGCTAGTTCTAAGTGCATTTTGCGGAATTGAGTTGTTTGATAACAGCGATTTTCTATGATTAGTTTTTCGCCTTCTAATCTACCTTCTACATAACCCAGTTCAGCAGGTAATTGGTAAGGTGATAGTTCTAAGTGTTTATGCCAAACAGCCTCAATACAATCCGCTAGTTGATGAATTAAGGGATGTTGTTGTTCTCGCAGCGAAGTAGTAGGAGTAAATGACATTTTTTTTGAGCAAATTCAATCCTAGGGTTAATTGTCAGTCTACCTTCTGCTGTCACACTTGGGTTCTGGGAATTTGAGCCAGTATTTTTTGGTTTCTCCCCCAGACGCACCAGTCCAGGGAGGCACAAAATTTTAATTTAGCAGCGGTTAATGCCAGAAATCAGTAACTTCGTATCCCAAATCTTCTAGCATCTGCCGCAGCAGAGGTAAACTCAGTCCAATGACATTGCTGTGACAACCGGCGATTTTTTCCACGAATAAACTACCAAACCCCTCCAGGGCGAAAGCCCCCGCACACCTGAGAGGTTCTCCTGTAGCGACATAGGCTTGAATTGTGCGATCGCTCATTTTAGCGAAATATACTCTTGTTACCTGACACCTAACTAAAGTCCGATGTTGGTAGAGGTCAATTAACACATGACCAGTATACAGGTCGCCGAATTTACCTTGCATTAATTGCCAACGGGCTATAGCTTCAGCATCATCGGCTGGCTTACCATAAATTTTACCATCCACAGCCAAAACCGAATCACAACCCATAATCAAAGCTGATTCAAACTGTGGAACTACAGTTTCCGCCTTGCGTTGTGCGAGAAGTTGGACTAATTCTGCTGGTTCATTGACTTGAATTTGCGACTCATCAAAATCACTAGGTCTAACTATCACTTTCATCCCAACAGTTTGCAGCAAGCGGTGGCGGGCTTGGGAAGCTGAAGCGAGTACAAATTGAGGTGTTGTCATAAGACTTTTGCTAAAATATGGCAGTCAAAACCACAGAAACTAAAAGAAGTGCTGGCGGGGAGCATGATTTGCGTGTATTACAGCTCCCCATACTATAGTCAGTTGTATTTAGTCCAGGGGAGGAATTACCTTGTTAATACACCGAGAAAGAATTTACAACATTTGCTATCAAGCCTTTAACCCTCTGCCAACGCCTTTCGGGAATTGATGCATTAAAGGTAAACAATTTACCACGGCTGACAGCAACACTGGCGACATTATGTCTGTCTTCCAGATTAGGAAGTTTTACCTCATACTCTAGAATATAGTATGTTTTCCCATTAGATTCTCGTTGCAAAGCGTTGACTAATTCCGCCGAACGACCAGACTCTGGGGGAGCAAGAACCGCTTTTCCTAATTTGTATCCTATTTCTGTGGGTGTTCCCAGTTCTGTCAAATCTTGATCATCAGGAACCGGGCTAATAACTACAGAAACATTTTCAGATATTTCTATCAAATCGTGGAACACTACATCAGGGCCATTGTCAACTTTAACTTGTAACCAGCCATTAGGGTATAAAAACTCATAACCATCATAAGAGTCTACAAAACTTTTCAGTCCGGCTGCGGCAGCTACACCAGGATTACTGAGGCTGATACTCAAAACTAATAGCAAAATAAATACAATTCTTTTCCACATTTGTTAAGATTCCTGTAGTCGGGGGAAAAAATCAGACAAGCCTGATTTCTGGTTTTTATCTTTGTCAGGGGGGTTGGGGGAGCTATGAGACTCACACCTTAATCTTTAACTCAGTTTAGGATACATGGAGGCACTCATGCTAATTTTACGGGTCGTGATGCCTAAAGACCCTGGGGTTAACTCCAGGGGTTAAAATTCCGGGAAAACAGTCCAATATGAACTAATAAATATATAATTAATGTTTATAGTGAGAATTTTAAGATTGGAAGCTAATAGCTGATAGATCACTATGGATCTTGAAAATTGCTACAATTTATTGGGTTTGAAGTCAGGAGCCTCTTTGGCTGACATCAAAGCGTCTTACAGACGATTGGCACAGCAATATCATCCCGATGTTAATCCCAATGACATCAAAACTAAAGATAAGTTTATTGCCTTAACAGAAGCTTACAAGTTCCTTTTAACGGTAGTTCCTGCTGAGGATATCTCCCCACCGTCAAGTAATTCTTCTGAGTCCGGGCGTAATCATATCAAATCCAGACCTGCCCAAAAACCGCCCACCACAAGCGTTAGATTAGAAAAGCCCCCAAGAGCAAAGCCGCCTAATATTGCCGAAATAGAACAGCGCCTGAAGTGGAAGACTTATGAACAGCTGCAACGATTTCTCAAGGAAAAAAGATTTTCCCAAGCGATCGCCCTAGTGGAAGCTTTAGCAGCACGGTTACCCACAGATAAAGAAGTTCGCCAATGGCAAGCCGTCGCTTATCAAATCTGGGGACGGGTTTTAATCTCCCAAAATCAATTGTTAAAAGCGAGAATTTATCTCAAAAAAGCTCTGAATACAGATCATAATAATCAGACTCTCTGGCGGGAAGTCCAACAAGACTTCCAAAAATTAGAGCAGCTTTGTTTTTAATCCCCTATGTGGATTTATGGCAGATAATTCAGTAATTACACTGTTATCATAGAGTGACATTTATCATTTTTTACTCATAGCTTCACCTAGCCGCATTAGTCCTGGGGAACAATCAAACCTGTCTAGGTGAATTTCAATTAAAGAAACACATTCGGTATTCACCTTGGCTTGAGCTAAAGCTATCTCTAATTCCCCTTCTGTAGACACTTCACAACTCCAACTTTCGCCAAATATTTGTGGTATTTGATGATACTTCCATGGTTGGATATCATTATAAAGGCCATCTTTAATGACGCGCTCAATGGTATAACCATCATTATTAATGAGGAAAATAATCGGGTTCAGCCGATGGCGGATAATGGTGGATAGTTCTTGAGCAGTCATTTGAAAAGCTCCATCTCCCACAAAAATTATCGGGCGGCGATCGCGATCGGCCATAGCGGCACCCAAACAAGCAGGGATAGAATAACCAATGGATAAATAAAAGGCTTGGCCAATAAAATCTGTCTCTTCAGGCATTAATAAATCCATTGTAGAGATAATTGCATCTCCAGTATCAGAAATGACAATACAAGCATCTTCTAGAAAATGGTTGATGCGTTCATAAAACCGCCCATTAGTCAGTTTGTTTTCAGGTTGGGGTGTAAAACTGGTGGCGATGACATCCGCAGCAGGGGTAAAGTCTAAAGTTTGAGCATCTTTTTTGTGTAGCTTGTTAATTAAACCATCAATGAAATCTCCCAGATAAACAGGTTGGTAAAAATGATGCTTAATCTTGACCTTCTCTGAGTTAGCATTAATTAGCTTGTGGGCATTCAGGTCAGCTGTATATATGCCCAAATTCATATCAGACATAATTGCACCCAGACACAATACACAGTCAGCGGTTTCGATGCGTTGACGCACATTATCTCGACTCAAAGCACCTACATAATTGCCAATAAATTGGGGGTGCATCTCAGAAATGCAAGATTTACCCAGCATGGTTGTAGCTACCGGGTAACCAGTAGTTGCTAAAAGTTGCAACAGTTGCTTTTCCAGATTAAATCTATGAAACTCCACACCGGCTAAAATTACGGGGTGGTGTGCTTTGTTCAATAATTCAACTGCTTCTTCTACGGCTTCTTCTAAAGCTTCTGGTAATGTTTCTGGGGTTGTTAACTTCAATGAAGAATAGAGCTTACCCTGGGGAACATGGCAAGGTTGATGTACTAAATCCAGGGGAATTTCAATATAAACAGGTCGTTTGTAGTGGAGACAAGCCGCCAGAGCTTGGTCAATTTGATTTGCGGCTTGACTGGCTATAGTCAGACTGACAGCAGCAACTGTGATTTTTTCCATAATGGACAGTTGCAGGTTATAGTCTCCCGTGGTGTGGTGTAGAAGCAAGTTAGTTTTCTTCACCGAACTGTTAGGCGCACCACTAATGACTACCAGAGGAACCCTTTCCGCATAAGCGCCAACTACCGCATTAACTAAGCTAAAGCCACCCACACCGTAGGTAATACAAACAGCACCTAAACCTTTAACCCGTGCGTAGGCATCTGCTGCATAACCGGCATTGAGTTCATTACAGTTACAAATTAAATTTATAGGAGTTTGGGTTAAAACATCCATCAAGTCTAAAACATAATCTCCTGGCACGCCAAATATATGTTGAACACCGAGGCTGTGTAATCGATGAAATAAATATTCACTAACTGTGGTCATGGTAGTAGGAAATTAGTTAGTCATTAATATTATTTATGCCCATTTATACTTAGAAAAACAGCCTGTATATTATACAGGATATTTGATTTGATTGAGTTACACCAGTGGGGGCAGGATGCATATATCACAATATTTTTACAATTAATATCTATATCTCATATAAGTAGAATATATTGTATATATAATCACAAAATTATCATATTGACAATCCAGAGTTTTTTGCTGGATATTTCAGCCCAGAAAGGAGCCGGAGGTTAAAACCCCTATCTCATGGCGCTAAGGTTTTACACTTGTGGGAGTTGAGGGTAGGTGAAGAAAAGTTTTTCACCTCACCCCTGTTTACCTGTGATTAGAGTCTTGGGAGTGAGGTTGTGTATTTTATGCAGTATTCCTAAGCGGCTTCAATTAAGGCGCTCCAGTCAGCAGGTAGGCGGGATGTTAATTCCTGGATTTTGTCTTTGACAGCTTCTTTGGTGACTCGCAGAGTTTCCTGAATTAGCTCACTAGCTTGAATATCATCTAATTTGAATTGTTCGCAAATCACAGCAATATACTCATCAGCGGAAATAGGCAGCTTTCTGACTTGGTGGGAGTGCAGTCTTTGATAGTTAAGAGGCTCAGGAAGGTTGTCGGTGAGTTGGTGTGCTTGTTCTTCGTCTAGTTTGCTGGCTAAAATTCCCAGAACTGCTTTGACGGCTGCATCAGCTGTTTCTCTATCTGGGATGAAGGAGAGTTTACCCGCAGCATCGAGAAATTGTTCATATTCCATTGTGTCCCTCGTTGAATTTGTATAATAATTCTTTGGTAAATCAATTAAACTCGGACTTCTTCAGGCCAGAGTTCTCGTAATGCTGGGGGCATCATATTAATCACATCGTCAATTTCGCCTCTGGTGATCCGTTCAGCTAGTAGCTGGAATACGGCACGGACTACACTTTCTGCGTCTATGTCTGGTTCGGTTCTGCGGAAGTCATCACGGATATGCTGTAAAAATGCTTCTTTATTCCTTTCTTTGGTGGGGGTGGCTCCGGGTCGCCAGTTTTCGTAATAAAACCCCCCTAGGAGGATGGGTAACTGCGCTCCTAAATGTGCTGCTTCTGGTACGGTTAGGCGATCGCGCAGGGCGTGCAATGTGGAACGCAAGGCTTGAAAGACTTGGTGTTTACTTTCCCAGCCTAGTTTATTACACAGGTCATTGACCCAAGGAATTGTAGTTTGAACTGTCGTATCAAAGATATCCAGTCCTGTGATTGTCATATTGATGGCTCCTGTCAAGTGCCTTGATTTGGCAAGGGTGGGGATTTAGGGCACAAGTCCCGACTCTATTCGATTTCAAGGCTTTTTATGTCCTCCAGTCCATCCTAATCAGTGAGCAATTCTTTCTCCTCTGACTAATGGGGTGTCATTCCTGATTTACGGCTCTATCTCAGGGATTTTTTCCCTGTTAAAACCTACTGTGATTTAAATTACACCATTATACCCGACTATTTTTATCGGGTATGTTTGACGGGTATTTTGTGTCGTGTTAGCATCAATTCACAGTTGACTGACAAAACAGGGAAGGCTTCATTTATGACTCAGGCAATCACCAAAGATACCCAATCAACAACCTCGACTTTAAAAGCTTTAAAGTGTAAAGAATGTGGTGCGGAATACGAACTTAAAGCCAGTCATGTTTGTGAGTTATGCTTTGGTCCACTGGAAGTTAAGTATGACTACAGTGAGTTGCGGCTGAGTGTGACCCGTGAAAAAATCGCCGCTGGACCTAACTCTATTTGGCGCTACCGTCCCTTTTTGCCTGTCGCAACTGACAATGTTATAGATGTGGGAACAGGTATGACTCCCCTGGTACGTTCCCACCGGTTGGCTCGTCGCCTGGGTCTGAATAAACTTTATATTAAAAATGATGCTGTAAATATGCCCACCCTGAGCTTTAAGGATCGGGTGGTGTCGGTGGCTCTCAGCCGGGCGCGGGAATTGGGTTTTAGTACTGTGTCCTGTGCTAGCACTGGTAACTTGGCAAATTCTACAGCTGCGATCGCTGCTTATGCTGGTTTAGATTGTTGTGTATTCATCCCTGCCGATTTAGAAGCTGGTAAAGTCCTAGGTAGCTTAATCTACAGTCCTACACTGATGGCAGTTAAGGGGAACTACGATCAGGTAAATCGTCTCTGCTCGGAAGTTGCCAATACACACGGTTGGGGTTTTGTCAATATCAATTTACGTCCTTATTATTCTGAAGGTTCCAAGACTCTCGGCTTTGAAGTAGCAGAACAATTAGGCTGGGAACTACCAGATCACATTGTTGCGCCCCTAGCTTCTGGTTCTTTGTTTACAAAAATTTATAAAGGTTTCCAAGAGTTCGTAGAGGTCGGTTTAGTAGAAGGTAAGAATGTCCGCTTTAGTGGCGCTCAAGCGGAAGGTTGCTCACCTATCGCCGAAGCGTTCAAAGAAGGTCGCGACTTTATTAAACCGGTAAAACCGAATACGATTGCTAAGTCCATCGCCATTGGTAACCCGGCAGATGGGATTTATGCTGTAGAAATTGCCCAAAAGACTGGCGGTAATATAGAATCGGTTAATGATGCAGAAATTATTGAAGGCATCAAGCTATTAGCGGAAACTGAAGGTATTTTCACAGAAACAGCAGGCGGAACAACCGTGGCTGTGCTGAAAAAATTAGTCGAAGCTGGCAAGATTGACCCAGATGAAACTACCGTGGTTTACATTACCGGTAATGGATTAAAAACCCAAGAAGCAGTTCAAGGTTACGTCGGTGAACCTTTGACAATTGATGCTAAACTCGATAGTTTTGAACGTGCCTTAGAGCGCTCTCGTACACTTGACCGCTTGGAATGGCAACAAGTTCTAGTTTAGTTAGAAGTTGTGAGTTAAGGGTTTTTTCTCACTTTCAATTCCTAGCTGCACTCTTAACTCTATTATTCACTCGCAAATTTTTAGCTCTATGGCTGTTACAGTTTTAGTTCCCACCGCCCTACAAAAATTTACTAATAACCAAGCTACCCTGACTTGCACTGGTAGTAATGTGTCCGAGCTGTTCGATTCTCTAGAAGAAAACTGTCCAGGGATAAAATCCCGGTTGTGCGATGAGAAGGGACAGGCGCGACGGTTTCTCAATTTCTATGTTAATAGTGAAGATATCCGGTTTTTAGATGGGATAAATACACCCCTGAAAGATGGGGATGAGGTGAGTATTGTCCCGGCGGTGGCTGGTGGTTGATTAGGTAGTGATTAGTGATTGGGGGTGCATAGCAGGTTGAGTTGACAGCGATCGCCTGGCTGTCCTATGTCAAAATGAAGTTAACCGACCACGAAAAACCGAGCGATCGCTCCCCAAGCTAAACAAAGGATTGACCAGAGCAATGGCAGAAGAAAAGAATCAAAATCAAGGGGGAGAAGTAGCCCCCAAAGCCGCAAAACCCGCTGCGGCGGCGAAAAAGGAAAAACCCCCAGCTGTGGAAGATAAGCCCTTTGTGGAGTTTATGGAGCAGCACTACTTACCAACTTTGCAAAAAGCGATCGCCGAGCAAGGTGTACAGGACTTACAGCTGTCCTTTGCTAAACAGAAACTTCCCGTCGCGGGGTTTCAGTCAGCCGAAGAGTGTTGGCAAGTTATCGGTAGTTGGCAAAATGGCCAGCGTCAGTTTAATGTATACTTCCCAGAGGAAAGCATCACTGGCAAAAAGGGATTTTCCTGTAACGAAGGTAAAAAACCCAGCACCCTGGAGTCATTCCTAATTGATGAGCGCAAAATTACATTAGACCTTTTGGTATTTGGTTTAGTGCAGCGTTTGAACGGTCAAAAGTGGCTAGGTAGAAATTAGTTGAGTTCGTCAAAGTAGTAGGTGACAACTCCAGTAGTGGGGTTGTTACCTATTCTGACATAGCCTGATGTTAACATTTCCTTCAGGGTAGCTTCTACTTCTGCAAAGCCTGCGCCTGTAGCACTCACACCTTGAGTAACGGTTAAAGTACCACCCTTGGCTTCAGCTGCGCGAAGCAATGCAATCATTAATTGCTCACCAGTGGGGTGATGGACTTGGGCGGCGATCGCCTGTTGATTCATAGGTACACCCAGGGAAGATAAACCCGCTTTAGCTCTGAGATTCTGTTCATAGTCATTAACCATATTGGGGATGAGTAACAAATCTACAAATTGCCCTACACCAAATACACCCCCAGTAAACAGCCACAACAGACCAGTTCCGATCTTACCGTTGTATAAACGATGCAATCCTCCTAAGCCCAAAAACAAGGCTGCACTCAAGATATAAGAGACAAGAAGACGGTCATTATGCTGATTTTTTTCAGAATTCATCTTATTTTCCACCCTTGAGATTTGATGTTGATTTCCTTCCAGGTTAGTCGGGGTAATTTCAGGGTCTGATTCAATCCAATCATTGATATAGCAGGGGATACATTAAGTATTAATATTTAATCATAATGTAATATGAATAACTAATTGGACTTGAATTACAGAGATTTGTCTAATGATCATATCTGTGTGCTATCCTCACAACACTCTAACAAACTCATTCACCAGGATAGGGAATATTAATTGATTTGACCACCAATTGCTGATGATTAGTTCCCCCCAGCGGCAAATATTGTTGCAACTCTTAACTTTTTATATACTAAATTTTAGGCTGCATATTGGTAGACTGAACTTTATACAAATAAACTATTCTGGTCTCCTGCGCCTTGCGAGAGCATGACCCCGATACCAATTGACTCAGACTGTGTAACAGATATAATCGTCTGGACACCCAGATGTATTCTCACTTTCACCAAAAAATTGGTATAGGCTTTGTAATCAAGATCCTAAAGACAAAAGAGCAATTAAAACATGGTAGATTCCCTCAAAAAACCAGGCTTTGAAGAAATCCGTCCAGGGGTAAAAGTCCCGGCTAAAGAAACCCTATTAACACCCCGTTTTTACACTACCGATTTTGATGAGATGGCTAAGATGGACATCTCGGTTAATGAAGACGAGTTACAAGCCATCCTAGAAGAGTTTCGTGCTGACTACAACCGCCATCACTTCGTGAGAGATGGAGAGTTTGAGCAGTCCTGGGAGCATATTGACGGGGAAACTCGCCGATTATTCGTGGAATTCCTAGAACGTTCTTGTACAGCAGAATTTTCGGGATTTTTACTGTACAAAGAACTGGGTCGCCGTTTAAAGGGAAAAAGCCCCGTATTAGCTGAGTGCTTCAACCTCATGTCGCGAGATGAAGCTCGTCATGCAGGGTTTTTGAACAAAGCTATGTCAGACTTCAATCTGTCCCTAGATTTGGGCTTTTTGACTAAGAGCCGCGCTTATACCTTTTTTAAGCCAAAATTCATATTCTACGCTACTTATCTTTCAGAAAAAATTGGTTATTGGCGTTATATCACTATTTATCGTCATTTAGAAGCAAATCCTGAAGATAGAATCTACCCAATTTTCCGGTTCTTTGAAAACTGGTGTCAAGATGAAAACCGTCATGGGGATTTCTTTGACGCTATTATGAGATCCCAGCCGCAAATGTTGAACGACTGGAAAGCCAAGCTGTGGAGCCGCTTTTTCTTGTTGTCAGTATTTGCTACTATGTATCTGAATGACATTCAGCGTAAAGACTTTTATGCCTCTATTGGTCTGGATGCCAGAGAATACGACATCTATGTGATTAAAAAGACTAATGAAAATGCGGGTCGAGTCTTCCCGCTGATGCTGGATGTAGATAACCCAGAATTTTATCAGCGTTTAGATGTGTGTATCCAGAATAATGAAAAATTAAGTGCGATCGCTAACTCTAAAACGCCCAAATTCTTACAATTCTTCCAAAAACTGCCCATTTATATCTCTCATGGGTGGCAGTTTTTGCGTTTGTACTTAATGAAACCTATTGATACTGTTTCTACCCATGGAGCAGTTCGCTAAGTGAGATAATTCATTTTTGTTTGGGAAATTTTTGTGATTTTGTGGTTTTGTGATATACAGAACCACTTTTTTATGATTCGATGAGATGAAATTTAGAAAAAAACGTCATCACGTAGTGATACCAGCGAGGTATACCGTGATTGCTCAAGGTTTTAATAAGAAGCTTCTTAGGGTAACATTCTACAAAGCAAACAATTACTTGGCAAGGTTCTATCCCCAACCGCTGATAATTATGGATTTTTTAAATTATCTTTCATTGTTTTTAACTCGTCTTCAATTTCCCAACGGCGAAACTTTTCTTCTAAATCGTCGAATCCTGTGGTATAATTACTAGTATAATTCCACCAGTCGTCGTTTTTTAAATGCTGCTGGCTTTGAGTGCGGGCTGTTCGGGCTTCTGTGGCCTTGGCTTGTACCTCCTGACGGCGGGCTTGAATTTTCCGCAGCAGTTCTTGAGATTGGGTGATGCGTTCTTTTAACCCCTGCATTTGTCCCCATCGCTGGTTACCTTCCCGTAATAGGGCGGCTTCCCTTGCTTGTGCTGCTGCGGCTAAATCGGGTCTACCTGCATTTTGGGCTTTTTGTACCCGGATGTGCCAACGCTGAATTTCTTGGGCGGTGGATAGGATTTGATCTTGCGATCGCTTTTCTTGTAATTTTAAATCTGCAATCAGTTTTAAAGTATCTTCTTCTTGCTGTCGCAACTGTTCTAACAGCGCTTCTAATTCCAGATGGGGATTATTGCGCAAGAATTCTTCTAAACGCTCTTCTAGAAACCGACTCAAATCATCAAATAAGCCCACGGGAAAAACTCCAGAAGTTGTGAATGTATCTATTTTATTCTAGATTTGGATGGATGATAAAGCCGGTAATCATACGGACTACATTAGTAAACTCTTGGGGGTTAGCTTGTAAGTAAGCAGCATAACTTACAGGGTCATGCACTTCCACCATTTTCTTAGGTCTATCCAGTTTAATTACCTTGTTTTCTGGGGTGAGTTCACCGACTACAGAAAGTAAGGTTCTGGCCCTTTTTTCATCAGGTCCTTTGAGGACTTGTAACAGTAGTCTACCATCAACAATCTTGCTAGTAGATACGCCCTTGTTTTTGTAGTCCTTGAGGTGTTGACCATCAATACATAAAAAAGTATGGCCTCCAATGGTGACGTTATTGTCATGAATAACAAAAGCCCAAGGTTCTAAGGGTGTAAGGTCTGGGTTGATGGTTTCCTGGTGACTCTGACTAGTTGGGGTTGAATTCATATATTTTTTAATGGGTTTGGCTAAATTATACCCCACAGATCCCTGACTTCTAGCTAAGTTAGCCTAGATTATCTGTGATGATGTGAGAAGTCGGGGATCTTGCACCTACAGTGAGTTTAAAAACCTAATTGCTCGTTCATAACCAGCGGTATTACCTTGAGTGAGGAATAATTGCGCTGCTCTTTGGAAGTTTTCCCTGGCTTTGTTGATGTCTCCTAGGTTAAGGTAAACAAAACCGCGATTACCGTAAGCATTAGCATAATCAGGATTAATCCCAATAGCTTGGGTGTAATCAGCCAATGCTAAATCCCATTTCTGCTGGTTATAGTAAACAATACCGCGATTGTAGTAAGCATCACCAAAATTAGGATTAATCGCAATAGCTTGGTTATAATCAGCCACAGCTAAATCCCATTTCTGCAGGTTACGGTAAACAATACCGCGATTGTTGTAAAAAGCAGCACGGGGACTGAGTTTAATCGCCTGATTTATCGCCAACTCAGCCTCTGCATACCTCTTTAAATCAGACAACACGCTAGACTTCTCATTATACAAATTAGGATTACCATCCTCCAGCTTAATCGCCTGATTGATAGCATCCAGCGCCCTATCCAGTTGCTGTAATCCCCTATAAACTACACTCAGATAATCCCAAGCTGGGACAAAATCACCTCTAGCCTTTACCGCCAATTCTAACGCTGCTGCTGCTTC